>JAPLDN010000316.1 GCA_026391755.1 Bacteroidota bacterium | reverse complement strand
CAATACCACCCCGATCAGGGGTGCAATCGGGATAAATGTCGCAGTCTGTATGACTTTCGACCAATGGATGATGCTTGATCCTTTATAAGCCATGCCGGCGCCAACAAGGCCTCCGATCAATGCATGGGATGAACTGGACGGTAACCCATACCACCATGTCACAAGGTCCCAAAGAATTGCACCGATCAGACCTGAAAGTATTACATAGATAAATGCCGGGTCAGAAGGATTAATAATTACAATATGGGCAATTGTATTTGCAACTTTGGGAGCAAAAACAAACATGGCTGCAAAGTTGAAAAAGGCAGCCCAAAAAACAGCGAATTTTGGTGATAATACTTTTGTGGAAACGATGGTTGCAATTGAATTGGCGGCATCGTGAAATCCGTTGATGACATCAAAGATCAGGGCAACTATAATGGTGATTATAACGATTATCAGCATAAAATATGAATTGGGAATGATCAGGTCAGGCGTTGTCGATCAGAATACTTTCAATCGTATTGGCAACCCTTTCCATACGGTCTACGGCTTTTTCAAGACGCTCGAAAATCTCCTTCCATTTCATGATCATCATCATGTCATTGGCCTTGAAAAGATTGGCGATGGCTACGCGGGAGATGTCATCGGCCTGATTCTCAAATTCATGAATCAAAGAGCATTTTGACCGTATCTCATGACTTTGCTTCTTGATATGCCTTAAACTTTTAATAGCTGCAGCTACCTCCTGGTTACAGTTGTGTATGATCTTGGCAAATTCAAGAGTTTCGGGCCGGAATTCTTCAATACCATAATAAAACAACCTGAAGGTTGCAGCGTTCATCTGGTCGGCAAAGTCATCCATCCCGTTAACGAGCTGGTAAATCTGATCTCTGTCAATAGGGGTGATAAAAGTTCTATGCAATAAGTCGATACATTCTTTTGTCAACTTGTCGGCTTCCCTTTCCAGTCTTTTAATAGCATTGGTGGCGACTTCAGGATGTTTCTTCTCTTTTACAAGTGCAAGAAACTCATTGCTGACCTGAAGGTTAATGTTCATCAGCCTTTCGAAATAATCATAAAAGGCATATTCCCGGGGTAGAAGTCCTCGTAACATGGTGATATTTGTTAGTAAATATGTGTTTTTATATCCTGCAGACCGGTGTGTACAGCCTGCTTCGCCAAAAGTAAGCAATTAGGCGCAATTGAAGAGTAATTGTTAACATTTTCTTTTATTTTCTTACTTTTGGCGCAGGTTGACATCATGGCGACTTTCAAACATTTTCTCGATCATCATATTTTTCATGCAGTTTCTGAATCTGCGGATGAGATGCAGCTTATGGCCTGCGTTGTGGGAGGTTTTGTCAGGGATTGTTTCCTGGGCCGGGATGCCAAGAACGACATCGATATTGCGGTGGTTGGAAGCGGGATTGATTTTGCCCATTTAGTTGCAAGGAGGCTGAAGCCTGCACCCGAAGTTAAATTCTTTAAGAACTTCGGTACAGCTATGATTCAATACAGGGATTGGAAAATAGAATTCGTTGGGGCCAGAAAAGAATCCTACCGTAATGATTCCCGCAAACCACTGGTAGAGAATGGCAGCCTTGAAGATGATCAGAACCGCAGGGATTTTACCATTAATGCAATGGCTTTTGACCTGCGGAAAGACCACTTCGGGGAACTGATAGATCCGTTTAAGGGGATGAGGGACCTGGGGGAAAAAGTCATCCGCACTCCATTAGATCCTGATATAACGTTCTCTGATGATCCTTTACGGATGATGAGGGCGATCCGCTTCGCCACCCAGCTTGATTTTACCATTGAGGCAGGTTGTTATGAAGCTATCGCCAGGAATGCATACAGGCTGGGAATCGTTTCCATGGAAAGGGTGGTTGATGAACTGAATCTAATCATCCAGGCAGATAAGCCGTCGAGAGGATTCAGAATGCTTGATGAATCGGGACTGTTAAGACTGATTTTTCCTGAACTGCTGGAACTTAAAGGGGTTGAGACAATTGACGGCAAAGGGCATAAGGATAATTTTTACCATACCCTTGCTGTACTTGATAATGTTGCCTTGACTTCCTCTAACCTCTGGCTCAGATGGTCGGCCCTGCTTCATGATATTGCCAAACCCGCTACAAAAAAATTCGTCCAGGGCACCGGCTGGACGTTCCATGCCCACGATTTCAAGGGTTCAAAAATGGTTTCAAAGATTTTCCGCAGGATGAAACTTCCCCTGAATGAGAAGATGAAATTTGTGGAAAAGATGGTCCTGCTGCACCTCAGGCCGATAGTCCTGGCCGAAGATTCGGTAACCGATTCGGCCATGAGAAGGCTGCTGTTCGATGCCGGTAATGATGTGGATGAACTAATGCTGCTTTGCGAGGCTGATATCACTTCGAAAAACCAGGCCAAGGTGAAAAATTTTCTTGAAAACTTTGAGACTGTAAGAAAAAAACTGGTGGAAATCGAGGAAAAGGACAGGCTGAGAAACTGGAGGCCGCCCATTTCGGGCGAACTCATTATGAAGACTTTCGGTATACCGCCATCAAGGCTGATTGGTGAGATTAAGGAAGTGATAACCGAAGCAATACTTGAAGGCCGCATACCCAATGACTATGAAGCTGCATTTCAGCTGATGCTGGATGAGGGTAAAAAACACGGGCTGATACCTCTGGGGTCCTGAGATTTTTTCTTATTTTTACCCCGAAAAAGAATACCACAATGTTAATCTATCGTTTCCGTATCGTTGCCAATGAACATGATGATTTCCTCAGGGAGATAGAAATCCAGCCAAACCAGACCTTTATGGATTTTCACCATCTCCTGGTTGAAACGGCAGAGCTCAGGAACACAGTTGGTGCAGTCTTTTTCATGACAGATAAGAAAAACAAGATCAGGCATGAGATCACACTGAAAACTACAAAAAAACAGCTGAGGCGGTTTGATGACGATCTTGGGGAAGTTGTAATAGAAACGGTGACTATGCCTCTCATGAAGGATTCAAAAATTAAAAACTATGTTGAGGATCCCCACCAGACTATGAATTACGAATTCCATGGTAAGGAAATCGTTACTATGCATATTGAATTGTTTAAGATTCTGCAATCCGAAAACATGGTCTCTTATCCCAGGGTGGCACGAAAGACAGGTGAACTGAGAAAGATAGTTGAACTGCCCGTTCTCACGCTTATTCCTGAATCCAATGATTTACCGCCTTTGGTCAGGCCTGTCAAAGTAAAACCCGTCCCGGTTCCAAATGTTGCTGCAATCTCAAAGCTGGATGGAATTGAAGAAGATCTCGATGAGATCAAAAGTATAGATGCCGAACTGGCCGACATTCTTGAGGAAGAAGCTCCTGAAAAATTTGAAGTCGACAGCCAGGTTGCTACTATCGAGGACGGGGACGAACCGGGTTATGGTTCCGATGAGCAGATGGAGCATCTGGATGACTTAGGGGATATGGACCAGATCGATGAAAGGTATTCCAATTACCGGGAAGGCTCGGATGACTATTGAAAAGAAGCTGCTGGTTGTTGTATGCGGGCCCACAGCCTCCGGGAAGACAGCCCTTGCCATCGAGCTTGCAAAAGCCCTGAAGACTGAGATCATTTCGGCAGATTCAAGACAGTTTTACGAGGATATGAAGATAGGGACAGCCTATCCGTCTGAAGACCAGCTTGCCGGGGTCCAACATCATTTCGTCGGTCATTTGCTGGTAACCGATACCTATAATGTTTCCCGGTTTGAGAAAGATGCCCTTGATCGACTTGACGTTCTTTTCAACACATACCCTGTTGTAATAATGACCGGAGGTTCGGGCTTGTATATTCATGCTGTTTGCCATGGCATCGATGTTCTGCCCGACCCGGAGCCTCAGCTCAGGACTGAACTCAAGGAGATGCTGGATAAGCAAGGTATTGCAGCATTGCAGGAAAAGCTCCTTGTCATGGATCCCATTTACCATGGTACTGTCGACCTGAACAATGCTTCACGGCTGATCAGGGCCCTTGAAGTTTGTATAACAACCGGATTACCCTATTCATCACTTCGTAACCAGAAACCACATGAACGCCCTTTCCGCATTCTGAAAATCGGCCTGGAACTTCCCCGCGAAGAATTAAATAAAAGAATTGACGCAAGGGTTGACCAGATGCTGGCAAACGGCTGGCTTGACGAAGCCCGGGATCTTTATAAGTTCCGTGATTGCAATGCATTGAACACCCTGGGCTATAAAGAAATATTCGAGCATTTTGCCGAAAAGATGAGATACAGCGAAGCCGTTGTAAAAATAAAGACCAATACCCGGAGGTATGCCAAGCGGCAGATGACCTGGTTCAGAAAAGACAAGGAAATTCATTGGTTCAGGCCTGATGATATGCAGGCTATGCTTGACATCATCTGCAGGGAAATGCCGGATCAGGAAGAGTGAAACTTCAGCAAGCCTTCCATCGGTGCTTTAATAATGGTTCCGATGCGGATCCCTTCTTCAGAAGCAGCCTCTAGCAATATCTTACTGTAATAATGGGCAATTGAACCGACAAAACTCACTGGCAGGTTGCGGTATCCTTCATAATGCTTTACCTGGGCGTCAAAGAACGCGAGAAACGAATCTCTGGCCAGTTTGTGAACATATGGATGATCCTGCCTTGGAGCCAGAAAGGCACTGAAAGATGCAAGAAAACGGTTGGGATAGGGGAGGTTGTACAGGGAATTCAGAATATCTTCCAGCGTGAACCTGTAAATAGTATCAAATTCCTTTCTGAGGTCTCCCGGCAGCTTCTTCCTGAGATAATCGGCCATCAGCGTTTTTCCCAGGAATGAACCCGCTCCCTCATCCCCAAACAAATATCCCAGAGAATCAACTTTGGAGTAGATCTCTTTCCCGTCGTAATAACAGCAGTTGCAGCCTGTCCCCAGGATACATGATATTCCTCCTGTATTGCCGAACAGGGCCCTGGCAGCCCCGAGGATGTCGTGGTATACTGAAACCCCGGCATGATGAAAAAAGCATGACAGGGCTTCCCTTATCAACTCATCATTCTTTTCGGTGCTGCATCCCGCTCCGTAGAAATGTATTTCCTTTACATGGTCGGTTACAATAAATGGGAGAAGTTCTGCTTTCAGGATTGCCGTTATGCTTTCGGAAGTATGGAAATAAGGGTTAAGCCCTGCCGTGTGAATGATGGATTTATGTTCCTTCCCTTCAAGCAGAGCCCAACTGGCTTTTGTGGAGCCGCTGTCGACGATCAATTTCATAACAATGATTTAAACGGATTTCGTAAGCCTTTTGCTTCCTTCAGATATGCCTTGACGGTGCCTACCAGGATCTTTGCTTCTATGTATATAGGAATATGGTTTTCATCGTCGGTTATCCATACCAGGACATCCTCATCTCCTTTAAAAATTGTCCCTTCAACCATCTTTGCCGAAAGTTTAATGCAATGGTATCTTTTCCCGTCATTATTCTCAACAATTTCTTTGGCCAGGGGCCTGATAAAAATATTGTAAACCTGCTCGTCGATGACAACCGAAACCTGCTTTTTCTGGTACATGGGGATATGGCCCATATCGAGAGTCCTGGTAAAATACACAGCTGCAAGCATGTCAAATGCGCAGGGCTGGATTGCAACCGTATCGAACCTTACCGGGTTATTATTGCTTTTAGTTGAGGAGTAGATTTTATTCTTTTCGTAATCGAAATTCAGGGTGTTGACCAGGGTATACCCACCCTCATAGATATACCTTTTAAAATTAATGGTGTGAAATGTCTCAGGATCGACCCATGTTTCATAATAATCCCTGACCTTGAACAATACATCATATGAAGGAAATGTTTTCCCTGAACTTGTCAGATGCCAAACCTGTTTTTCTCCCTTCTTCTCAAGTTTTGCTTTAAAGGTGACAGCGCCTGCATCAACCCAGATCGGCCCCCAGTTGTAATGAACGGTATAACTGATGTCTTCTCCGTCGCCGAAAACCGTATTCCCCTGGAAACACTGTGATCTTGTAAGCGCCGGCAGGAAAAGGAAAATCAGGATGCTGATCGTTTTGAGCAGTTTGACAACCATAGCTATTTAGCTTAAACCGGCTTTTTTTTCCATAGGAAATACGCAGGTATTCCAAGAAGAACGATAACCAGGCCCGGCCAGGTATATTCACGTTTATAAATAAGAAGGATCAGCATAATGCTTGTTGCGATTATGATGTACAGTGCTGGAATAATCGGGTATCCAAAGGCTTTGTATGGCCTTTCGGCAACAGGCATTGTTTTCCTGAGGACGAAGATTCCTGAAATAGTCAGCACATAGAAGATCAGCACGGCAAAGACCACGTAATCGAGCAGCTGGCCATATGTTCCTGAAATACAAAGAAGAGATGCCCATACAGCCTGGAAGATCAGCCCGGTTGCAGGAACGCCTTTGGAATTAAGGGTTCCGACTTTTTTGAAGAATACTCCATCGGCAGCCATGGCATAATATACCCGGGCTCCTGATAGTATCAGTCCGTTATTGCATCCGAAGGTGGAGATCATGATGAACAATGCCATGACCGATGCTGCATAAATCCCGAATACATGATGTACCGCGGCCGTTGCAAGCCGGTCCTGGAGAGCATACTGTATCCCTTTGTCCATAACCGTTGCGCCTGTTGGGTCTCCTCTTAGCGGCAGCACGACTATATATACCACATTGACCAGGATGAAAAGTATGGTGACCAGAAAAGTGCCCAGGAACAGGCTCATCGGAATATTTTTTTTCGGATTTATCACCTCGGCGGAGGTGAAAGTAACATTGTTCCAGGCATCAGCTGAAAACAGGCTTCCGACCTGGGCCATTCCGAGGGCGGCAATCAGCGCCATGCCTGTAAGGGGTACCCATTGTCCGCTTGCACTCTTTAAAGCCGGATTCCAGAAGACAGCCATGTTTTTTGCGATGGAATCGGAATTGGCTGCAAATAAAAATCCTATTAAAATAAAACCGACAACAAGCAGGAACTTTCCGGAAGTGAACACATTCTGAACCTTTTTTCCCTCTTTTATCCCTTGCAAATTAATCCAGGTGAGGATGCAGATCGACAGAATTGCCACGATCTGAACAGGCCCGAATTTAAAGTGGTATCTGAAAAATTCGGCGTGGTACCATATAACATTTTCTGAAACCCAGGGAAACAGCACCCCGGTGAATTTTGCAAAAGCCATGCCGACCGCGGCAATGGTCCCGGTTTGTATGACCAGGAACAATGTCCAGCCGTAAAGAAAACCTGTAAGCGGATTATAGGCTTTGCGAAGATAAACGTATTGCCCGCCGGCATGCGGGAACATGCCTGCAAGTTCGCCATAACTCAGGGCTGCAAAAACAGTCAGGAAGCCTGTGATTACCCATGTCATGATGAGCCAGCCCGGTGAGCCTACCTGTCTTGCAATATCGGCACCGACTATGAATACCCCTGAACCAATCATGGATCCCATGACAATGGCTGTGGAGTCAAATAAGTTCAGACTCTTTCGAAATGAAGATTCCTCTTTCATATACATGGTTTTCGATCATGCAAGATTAATCAAATTTCTCTACATTTGAAACCTTCATACTCCAAACATGCCCACGGTTGTACACATGATACGGAACTTCCTGCCTCCTATGACATCCTTTGTCAGGAACCAGGTCATGCACCATCTGCGTTACGACCAGGAGGTGATTTTTACTGAAAAAAATGAGAGCCCCCTGTACCATGAGATTTCCTCGAAATATCCTGCCTGGTCACCAATAGGGTCTAAACTCGGACAATGGTTGTGTGATCACCTGTTATTGTTTACTGCGGATGACCGAAAGCGTCTGATCGCAAAGCTCAGGGAAACCAAACCCGGCCTGGCCCATATTCATTATGGAGTGGAAGCTGTGCTTTTTGCGCCTGTGCTCAAAGCCCCTGGTATCCCTGCCCTGGTTTCATTTTACGGACATGATTGTACAGCTTTCCCATCCCGTGCCTTTGGCCTGGGCCAATACCTGCTCAGGAAGAATGTGTTCAATAACCCGGCTGTCAGGGTAATCACGGCCATGTCGCCCGACATGGAGAAAGACCTTCTTGCATTAGGATGTCCCCCCGGGAAAATCAGGGTACATTATCACGGTATAGATACCAATCGCTTCAGCCGGCCCAGGGAATACAGGGAGCAGGGTGAGATCACCTTTCTCATAATCAGTATGCTTGATCCGAAGAAAGGACATGATGTGCTTATCAGGGCTTTCGCCCGTGCGGTTACGGAAACTCAAGTTCCCATAAAGCTTTTAATTTATGGGAAAGGTGAACTGGAAAGCGAAATCAGGCATCAGGTATCGGATACCGGTCTGGATCAGATCCGCTTTATGGGGCCCCTTCAGTTCGGATCTGAAGAACATATTTCTTCTTTATATACTGCGGATGTGTTTGTACATCCAAGCAGGCGGTCTGCCAGCGGCGAGAAGGAAGGGATTCCCGGGGCGATCGTGGAAGCCATGGCTTCTGGGCTTCCCGTATTATCTACTTTTCATGCAGGAATTCCTTATATAATCAAGGATAAAGTAACAGGTTTGCTTGTTCGCGAAAACGATACCGACGAACTTTCCAATGCCATTGTTTTACTGGCCCAGGATGCCTCATTGCGAAAATCACTGGGCCGGGCAGCCAGGGAATATTCAGTGGATGTTCTGGATATCAGGAAAAAAGAGCTGGAATTAGAGAAATTGTACGATGAGGTTGCAGTGCAGACTTCACTTTTTTGAAATGGGAGGGTAGTTGAACTTCTGATTTACGGGTTGACCAAAGATTTATTTTGGTACTATAGCTTACAGATATTTAATGGTGATGTTTAATTTCAGTGATTTTTGGTTTAATTTAAATTTCGAGTCATCATAACTGGGCGAGCCAAAATGTCCTTTGGCATTGTTTGAAACTCCTACTCCTTCCTTCGGCATCCCTAAAAAATTTGTGTCCATCCTGCCGTTGTCATTCTCATCGTGAATAATTCCTATTGCATATTCGCCATCGGGAATATCAGTTAATATAATGGTCGATTTGCCGCTTAAAATACTGCCATTGGCTTTATTTATCGCTTTACCAGCATCGTTCGGAAACCCCTTTTTGTTGTTGTAAAGGTAAAGTAGGCATTTACCCTTGTCCGATCTTAAGCCGCTGATATTTATTACTATTTCACTTTTTTGCCCATAAGTAATTAATGATATGAGACTGAATAAATAAGCAAATAATATACTTTTCATTTTTACTTTTTGTTTTGGAAATTAACGTCTTCTGTTACGGTTTCGGAGGATAACTGCTCTATTTTAATTCAGGATGTTGGAAGTTTTCCTTACCTCGATTCCTTACCTCGGAGGAACTCCTGGAAATGAAAAAAGTCCTGCATCGCAGGACTTTCTAAGGTAGCGGGATCGAGAATTGAACTCGAGACCTCCGGGTTATGAATCCGACGCTCTAACCATCTGAGCTACC
>JAPLDN010000298.1 GCA_026391755.1 Bacteroidota bacterium | reverse complement strand
TCAGGATTTCTAGGAGAGTTAAATCCCGAAGGGATAAGAAATACCGGTTCTATACTATAAGGACAATACTTCATCATCTCGTTGGCAAAGTTCAGGGAGTATTGCCCGAGGCCTGAGTAGAGGTCTTTGGTCTTATACAGGTCAATAAGTAGTTTCATGGTGATACGGGATGCAAGATGCAGGATACGAAATGCGGGATTTTCTTTATCCTGCATCCTGCATCTTGCATCATGTGTTGCAAATTACAAATTTACTATCTTGCCAGATAATTATGTTGAATAAATTTCTCAACGATCTCAGGAATCGGGACCATAAACCGGCATACGGGGGGCTCGATATTCTGCGCTATATCGGTCCGGACCTGCTTGTGACTGTAGGGTTTATCGACCCGGGGAACTGGGCCTCGAATATTGCTGCTGGTTCCGGGTACGGTTATACCCTGCTCTGGATGGTGACCCTCTCAACCCTGATGCTTATCATTCTCCAGCATAATGTTGCCCACCTGGGGATTGCGACCGGACTTTGCCTTTCGGAAGCAGCCACAATGCATATGAAGCCGTGGCTGTCGAAATCGGTGCTCTGGACTGCAATGGGCGCTTCGGTCTCGACCAGCCTGGCCGAGATCCTGGGTGCCTCCATCGCACTTAACATGCTGTTTAAAATACCAATCCCGGCAGGCGCCATACTGACCCTCGCTTTTGTGATGATCATGCTGTTAACGAATTCTTACCGCAAGATCGAGAAGTTCATCATCGCCTTTGTTTCAGTCATTGGTCTTTCGTTCCTGTATGAACTTACCCTGGTAAAAGTCGACTGGGCAGGGGCGGGGATAGGCTGGGTGAATCCTTCAATCCCCCAAGGGTCCATGATCATTGTTATGAGCGTTCTTGGCGCCGTAGTGATGCCCCACAACCTGTTTTTACATTCCGAAATAATTCAAAGCCGGCAGTGGAATCTCGAAAACGAAAATGTCATCCGCAGGCAGTTGAAATTTGAATTTTTCGACACCCTGTTATCCATGATCATAGGCTGGGCAATCAACAGCGCTATCATCATTCTGGCGGCCGCAACATTTTTTGTGCATAAAACCCCGGTAGGCGAATTACAGCAGGCGGTAGGCATACTCAGCCCTTTGCTTGGCCGGCATGCCGGTATGGTCTTTGCCGTGGCTTTGTTATTTTCAGGACTGGCTTCAACGATCACCTCGGGTATGGCGGGGGGATCCATCCTTGCAGGGATCTGGGGAGAACCCTATGATATCAAAGACAGCCATTCAAAGCTGGGAGTGATGATCTCCCTGGTCATCGCTGTGCTCATCATCTTTGTTATCAGCAATCCTTACCAGGGCCTTATCATTTCACAGATGATACTGAGCATCCAATTGCCGTTTACCATTTTTACCCAGATCCGGCTGACTTCATCGGCCTCTGTCATGGGCAGGCATGTGAACAAGAAAAGGACAACGGTTTTACTGATCTTCATAGGAGCTATTGTGACTTTCCTTAATATTCGCCTTCTCATCAGTTTCTTGTAACTTTGCCGCATGAAAAAGATCGCAGGAAGGGTATTCCGCTGGCTGGGATATACCGTGTTGCTGTTTATTGTCTTTGAACTGATCTTGAGTTTCTGGGCGCCGGTTTACGATTTTCCTGAACCAAGGCCTTTCTCCGGCGATAAATTCTTCAACCCTTACGAAGGCCTCGACAGCAACGGATGGAGAAAAACCAATTTCCACTTTCACGTCCGCGAATGGTGGGGGCTTACCGCCGGCCGGAACAATACGCCTCAGGAACTTTACAGGGTATATAAGCGGCTGAATTACGATGCCCCGCAGATATCGAATTACCAGAGCATTTCAACGGAGTTCAAGGACTCGGCATTTTATATTCCCGTTTATGAACACGGGTTTGGCATAAGGAAAAAGCATCATATGCTGATCGGTGCCAGGGAGGTACTGTGGTTTGATTATTCTCTTGTGCAGAGCCTGAGCCAGAAACAGCAGATCCTTAACCTGCTGAGGCCGCAAAGCGATATTGTGGCAATTGCACATCCCGACTGGGAAGGAGGATTTTCACTAAGGGATGTGAAATATCTTTCGAATTACGATATGCTGGAAGTTCTCGACAATAACTGGAGGTCGGTACCCCAGTGGGATGCTGCACTTTCTTCGGGCCATGTGGCTTGGATACTGGCCGATGACGATGCGCATAGTATTGAGGACCCATACCAGATCCAGCGTTGTGCAACCTATATCCATTCGCCTTTGCTGAGGGGCGATTCCTTAATCAGGTCATTGAAGGCCGGAAGGGCTTATGGTGTGGAGATATACATGGGAAACCACTGGTCTTTTGACCGTAAGGCATACTGGGCAGGGAAGATCCCAAAGCTGAGGTGTGTATATATGCATGGCGATACACTTAAAGTTTCGGTGAGCGGGGAAGTGTTCAAGGTCATGTTCATAGGCCAGGACG
>JAPLDN010000420.1 GCA_026391755.1 Bacteroidota bacterium | reverse complement strand
TATCTTCTCTTTTTGGTCGGCGTTCTCCCCAGGGCTTGCCTTCGGGTTTATCCCGCCGCTCGGGCCATTCTCCCCGGCTTGTATCTTCTCTTTTTGGTCGGCGTTCCTCCCAGGGCTTGCCTTCGGGTTTATCCCGCCGCTCGGGCCTCCTTTCCGGCCCTCTCTCCGGTCTTCTTTCAGGGGTTTCTCTCTTTTCCTTCCCTTCATTTCTCGGCCTGCGTTCTGTCCTGGGTTTTCCTGCAGGTCTGCCCCTGCCTCCCTGGCCCGGTGTTCTCTTTTCCATCTTTTTAAATTTAATACCCGGCTATTCCGCCGGAATGAATTTACTCCTCCCTCTCAAACGGGGGTTTTATCCTTACACCGTCAAAACGGGTTTCAACTCCATCTTTAAAAGTGATAACAAGAAAAAGTGTCCCGTCGGAATTATTAATAATCCAGTCGCCTTCCTTCTTCCCCATCACAAAAAGTCCTTCGTCATGCACCTTCCCGTTATCCCAAAACCAAATGTGTTTCCCGTCGGGGAGATCATCAATAAAATTACCTTTAAACATCAACAAGGAATCGGTTTTTTCAGCATTCCTTACCAGGGAATAAGTATACCACACACCTGTACGTAAACCGTCCCTGAAAGTTCCTTTAACATAGTCATTACCTGTAAGGTAGAACCATGGCCCGTCTTCTTCGCCGTCTACAAATTCTCCTTCCTCGATTAAATTTCCTTCGTCGTCGTATTCACTGAGCAGCCCGTCCCTTAAGCCGTTCCGGTAATTCTCCTCCCTCAGCAGTTTGCCGTCTTCATAAAACCATTTCCATTTGCCTTCAGGTATTCCCTGTTTATTGAATTTACCGATTTGTTCCGTCTTTCCGTTCAGATGATAGTATTTCCAATCTCCAACGGGTTTTCCGTCGACATAATTGCCTTCTGACTTCAATGTCCCATCGGCAAAGAATTCTTTCCATGGCCCGTCCTTATTCCCGTCATCCAGAACATTACCCTCCCCTGTAATCACACCGTTATGATACATGAGCGATTTCTCAATAGTTCCGTCAGGTTTGAATTCCCTCCAAATCCCTTCAGGGCTTTCGTTACGGTACATCGCTGATAATTTTAGCTTCCCGTCGGGATAGTACTCGTTCTTTACTTTAAGTTTTGCTATTTCCTCTGCCTCGGGCTGAAGTTCTCCCATCAAATATTTACTTATCTTCAGGAGGTCCCCGGTTTCAGTGTAATCCTTAAAATATCCGTCTTTCTTGTCGTCGAGGTAAGTGCCTTCCTGTTTGATATTACCATTTTCATAAAATAAAAACCACTTACCCTGTTTCAGATTGTTCTTGTCTCTGCGGTTGATCCTCAGGCGGTCAACAATAAAACCTTTTTTATATTCCGTAAGTGTAATAATAGTTCCATCCGTTGCATATTCCTTTCCAAAACCCTGTTCCACACCCTTTACAAATGGGATCTCAAGTTTGATCCTTCCGTCCTGGTAATAATACCTCGTATACCCGTCTTTAATATCGTTCTTATAGTTTTCTCTGATAGTTTCTTTGTCAAGGTAACTAGTCCTGATCCCGTTTTTTTTCCCTTTTTTATAGTTTATTTCCAGAATGAGCTTTCCGTCTTCATTGAAAAACTTCCATAATGAATCTATTTCAAAATCCTTGCGGTTTCCCTCGGATTTCATTTTGCCGTTTTCGTAGTATGACTTCCAGTATCCGTCGGGTTTGCCTTCCCTGATGAGCCCTTCAGTGGAAAGCTTGCCGTCGGGATAAGAAAATTTCCGGTAACCGTCTTTCATCACGGTATCATTCTTCTGAGCCATAGCAGGAAAAACCAGCACAATGAAAAACGCAAGCGTAAGGCATGAAAAAATGTTCAGAGATCGACTCATCTATTTGATTATGAAGAAAGTTCCAGCATTTTAAGTATCGGCTTTCTGGCTGCTTCTATCAATTCGGCAGGCAGGCTGATTTCCGGTTTTTCATTCTTCATGCTAAGGTACAGCTTTTCGAGCGTATTCAGCTTCATATAGGGACAATCATTGCAGGAACATTTCTCATCGGTTGGCACAATGATGAATTCCTTATTGGGCGATGACTTTTTCATCTGGTGCAAAATCCCTGTTTCGGTCGCCACGATGAACTGATTAGCCGGGTCTAAGATGGAAAAATTCAGCAAGGCAGTCGTAGAACCAATAAAATCAGCCAGTTGCAGAATAATATCCTTACATTCGGGATGTGCGAGCAGTTTCGCCTCAGGGTACTTTGTTTTTAACCGAATAACCTCTTCCGCCTTGATAATATCATGAACTTCACAGCTTCCGTTCCAAAGAACCATATTCCTTCCCGTGATCTGGTTGATATACCCCCCCAGGTTTTTATCCGGTGCAAAAATAAGCTTCTGATCCTTAGGAAAGGATTCAACAATTTTTACTGCGTTGCTGGAAGTACAAATAACGTCTGACAAGGCTTTGATTTGCGCTGAACAATTTATGTATGAAATAACTTGATGTTCCGGATGTTCTTCTTTAAAATTCTTAAACTTGTCGGGAGGACATGAATCGGCTAAAGAACAACCTGCTTGCAGATCGGGCAGTAAAACTTTTTTTTGTGGGTTTAATATTTTAGCAGTTTCAGCCATAAAATGATTTAGCATTTTGAGAAAGCTGAAGGCTGTCACCAATAAAATCTGCAATATCCTGAATTTCAGGTACCTGGTAATAATGTGCCAGGATAACTGCGTTTTTTTCTTTCTTTAATTTAAAAATTTTACCAGCAATATTTTGATCTGATATAGTTTTCATATTAATAATAAAGATTCTTTTTATTGTTATTTATAATAGCTGTTGAAATGGTTGATTAAAAAATCAGTAAAAATTAGGATAATAAAAAATCAACATTGAATTAACAATGTTACTTAAACATGTTTAAGTTTAGTTTATTGTATTACAGTGTTTTGTTTTGTTTTTCAACAATTGTCAATTTCTTTAAAGGTGAATAAAAACATGGTAGTTTGTTCGAAGAAGTATGTTAACACAAAATGATAAAAAACTGCTAACTTTTAGTTATAAACGAAAAAACAGGAGAAAACCAAAATTCACAATATTTTAATAAAAGTTAGCAACAAAAATACGCTGTTGTCAACAATCGTATGTGCAAATTTTAAAATTTTGATCTTAAGGCAGATAATACTTCATATTTTTTGCTTTTACTTCATTTTGATTTCATTATGATTACTTTTGTAAAAAATCAATTAACAATGCTTGATTCTTTGAAAAAGATTGCAATAGGATCTGATCATGCAGGGTATAAATTTAAGGAATTTTTAAAGGAATCTCTGGATAAGCAGCAGTATAAAGTAGTTGATTTTGGTACCGGTTCGGAAGAAAGCATGGATTACCCCGATCCCATACATCCTTTAGCTGATGCGGTTAACAGGAATGAATTTCAAAAAGGGATAATAATCTGCGGAAGTGGCAATGGTGTTGCAATGGTGGCAAATAAATACAAGAATGTGAGGGCTGCCGTATGCTGGAATGAGGAAATCACAAAGCTTGCCCGTCAGCATAATGATGCAAACATTATTTCATTACCCGCAAGGTATATAAGTTCCGAGCAGGCGCTCAGGTTTGTACAGATCTTTCTTGATACTGATTTTGAGGGCGGAAGACATTTGAGGAGAGTTGAAAAAATATCCCAAACCATATAAATCCAAGGATGAACCAGGCACATCATAAATTTATTGAAGATACAAAAAAACGTGCTTTTGACAAAGAACAGAGGCGGCGTTTGAATTTTAACATAGGTAAATATGATGCTGCTGTGGCCAGGGGGCTGAACCAGTTTGCAAATCTTGAACTGGCGAAAAGGAAAGCTGCGAATATTAAATATAAGGTCATCAACAACCTTGATAAGTACCTTGTCGAATTTGAAAATAATTTTGAACGCAGGGGGGGTAAGGTTATATGGGCTACAGGGGAAAAAGAAGCGCAAAAAGAGATCCTCAATATCATCAAAAAAGCAAAAGCCCAGGTTATTGTTAAACAGAAGTCGATGATCTCAGAAGAAATTGAGATCAACGAAGTTCTTGAGAAGCACAAACGGGAAGTTTTTGAAACCGATCTCGGTGAATTTATTGTTCAGATTGCAGGCGAAAAACCCTACCATATTGTTACTCCGGCCATGCATAAGTCCAAAGAAGATGTGGCCCAGCTCTTTCATGAGAAATTCGGCATGCCCGAAAACAGTAAACCCGAAGATATAACTTTGTTTGTGCGCGAAAAGTTACGTAAGGAATTTATCAGGGCCGATGTAGGAATAACAGGGGGAAACTTTCTTGTTGCCGATATCGGCGCCGTCGTACTCACGGAGAACGAAGGAAACGGCTTGCTGTCAATTGCCTTTCCGCGTATACATATCGCTATCGTCGGGATTGAAAAAATCATCCCTGCCCTTGACGACCTTGATCTCTTCCTTCCTCTCCTTGCCCATCACGGAACGGGCCAGCATATCACCGTATATAACAATATCCTGCTTGGCCCGAAAACAGAATGGGAAGTCGACGGACCGGAGGAAATGTATGTGATTCTCCTCGATAACCACCGTACAGATGTTCTGAAATTGAAAGAACAAAGAAAGGCTTTATCGTGCATCCGCTGCGGCGCCTGCCTGAATGGATGCCCTGTTTATAAAAGTGTTGGCGGATATACCTATGGCGCCACATATTCCGGTCCTATAGGATCGGTGATATCACCTCATTTTAAAGGATTCAGGGAATATCATCACCTTAGCTTCGCTTCAAGCCTGTGCGGAAAGTGTACCGAAGTCTGCCCTGTTAAGATTCCGTTGCATGAATTATTACTTCATAACCGGGCTGAAGCGGTTTCAAAGAAACATATTTCTTTTTTCTGGAGAAAGGTTAATAGTGGCTGGAAGATAGTCATGATGCATCGGTGGATGCTCGACAAACCGGGAAGTAAACTGAAAAACCGCCTGATCAACAGGTTTGGTAAAAAACTATGGGGACCCAGGAGAGTGTTGCCAAAAATTGCCCCGAAAAGCTTTAAGGAACTCTGGAAGGAAAGATCAGAATCTTCGCAAAGTACTCAAAATTGATCCAAGGTAACTGCTTCCGAAAAGATTGAGGTGGATCAGCAGGGGATAAAGATTATACAGATCGAGCCTCTCTTTCCATCCCTGTATCAGCGGATATTCTTCATGATAAGAGGTGTAGAATTCAGGGCTGAAGCCTCCGAACAGAGTTGACATGGCGATATCCACTTCCCGGTTACCGTAATAAACTGCAGGATCGATCAGGCAGGCCTTTCCGTCGTCAGAGACAATGTAATTTCCACTCCACAAATCGCCATGAACCAGGCAGGCCGGCTCTTCAGGAAGGAGTTCGGAGAGCCTCAGATATAGTTTTTCAAAAAGCTTTTCTGCGGATGTGTCTATCAAACTCTTTTGTATGGCAAGTCTAACCTGTTTATCGAGCCTCTCCTCAACAAAAAAGTCGACCCAGTCGGAATGATAACAATTGTTTTGGGGAAGTGAGCCCATATAATTATTATAGTCCAACCCATATAATTCGCTTTTATTCCTGTGAAGACAGGTAAGGCTTCGTCCGAAATTCTTAAAGAATTCATTCGACTGACGTGTCGAATTGATAAACTCCAGCAGAATAAATGAATAATCAGTAAGATTGTCCTGAAGGATAACCTTTGGAACCTTTATTGCCCTGGCCATAGACAGGAGTTCAAGACCACTTGCTTCAGTTTCAAACATCTTTGGAAAAGAAGCATTGTTGTTGTATTTAAGACAGAATTGCCCAAGTGTAGTGTTCAGGACGTAAACTTCGTTAATTGAACCGCCCCCAAGTGGTTTTGACGAAAGAATTTGAAAATCAACATGTTGCTCCTGTTGAAAAAATGCAGACAAGGCTTGTTGTATCTGGCCGGGGATCATCTGTTAAATGAATTAATGCAGCAAACCTGCGTGAGAACAATTTATCGATAATGAAAAGAAACCCTGCCGAGACGCCGATCAGTAAAGAATAGGTAATGAATTTCGAAGAAAACATAGTTTTCATTGAAACAATGAAAGGCTGGAATGCCTTGATATAAATTACTGAAAAATAATCCCTGCCATAATTGAGATTCAGATAAGGGATGTCAGAGGAAAAAATGATTAGCAATACGAATATTCCCAGTCCAATAAAAGGTAAGGATGATTTGAGCCATAAAAAGTTGGGTTTTTTTTCGGTAACCAGGGAGGGAAGGGGTTCAATCCCGGCCATCACTTTATTAATAAACTCATCAGAAGGACTTTCCAATGGCATCTTCCGCAGAAGATCCGACAGGAAATCATCATTTACCATTTCTTCAGTATCCATATCCGTGTAATTAAAAAATTCAATTCAATCGATGTTCCATCATCGCTTTCATATCATCGTACAGTTTTTTTCTGATCCGGTGCAGCCGTACTTTGACATTTGAAGCAGATAAGCCCGTGATGCTGCTGATTTCTTCAATCGAATTACTTCCATGGTAGAATAAAGTGATCAGCAGATTATCCTCATCCGACAGGTTTTTCATTGCTTTTCCAAGCAAGACCTGCTGTTCATTTTGATCTACCTCGTCAACCCCAGGTCGCATATCGTCTTCAGAATAATTATGGATCACATAATTATCCATCGGAGTTGTATCCAGTACCCTTTTTCTTGTTCTGGAAATGGCTGCATTGTAAACTATCCGATAAAGCCAGGTAGAAAACTTTGATTTGTTCTCAAATGACTTTAGCGAATGATAAGCCTTTACAAACGCATCCTGGGCTATTTCTTCAGCATCCTCACGGTTATTCAATACTTTAAGAGCGATCGAAAATACCAGGTTCTTGTGTTTAGAGACCAGGGCAGCATATGAAGAAGAATCACCATTCAATACCTTCTCAATGTAGAAATTGTCGTCCTGGTATTTCATGTGGAGTTTAGACGTTAATGCTCGTTTCAGGTTACAAACCCTACACAAATATAACATGCTTTATTGTAGGACGATAAAAAGATACCGGGGATATTTGCAAAACCTATTGGAAGCCAGCAGTTTTTTGTAATTTTGTATTAGGATGAACATGGTGAATCAGTTTATTTTATTATGAAATATTCAGCGCTTCTGTTTTTTCTCCTGGCAATGTCAGTTCAATTGCCAGGGCAAACTCGTTTTATAGCAGAAGTTTATGCTGTTCCGGATACGATTTGCCAGGGACAATATTCCCAGCTATCGGTAACCATTGACGGCGGACAAGGCCCTTTCACATATTTCTGGTCTCCGGCAGCCAGTTTGTCGAATCCCCTAAGCCCGAATCCGCAGGCGACGCCTCTTGTTAATACCATCTATCATTTGGTGGTCACTGACCAGCTTTCAGATACAGCGAAAGATAGTGTCCTGGTTTACGTCGAAACCGTCCCCCCGCCTCCTTCAGCTGTTTACGGTCCGGCTGAAGCTTGTTCCGGCTCAAGCTGTAATTATTCAATAAATGAATTTATCGGAGCCACTTCTTATTCATGGACAGTCCCTTCAGGGGCAGTCATCCAATCGGGCCAGAACACACCATCAATTCAGCTTAAATGGGGAAATATTTCCGGGACAGTTTCTGTTATTATTGGTAATAACTGCGGAACCAGTATCCCCAGCGTACTTATGGTTTACGTCACACCTATTCCTTCAGCCCCGCCAGCAATAGACGGACCTTCTCATATATGTCAGTCAGATACAGGAAATTATAGTGTTGATACTGTTTCTCATGCATTTCATTATTCCTGGATTGTCCCGGGCGATGCATATATTTTAAGCGGTAACGGAACGCCCGCAGTAGTTGTAAAATGGGGCATATCGGCTGGAAATATCAGTGTTTCGGCTGAAAATTCATGCGGAACCGGACCCCCGGTTTCAAAAATGGTAAGCCTGGACTCGTTACCTTCAAGTGCAGGTTCAATTATCGGCCATGATACCGTTTGTTTAGGGCATGGAAACTATATCTATTCACTTACCCCCCTGCCTGATGCAACTTCTTACGGATGGACCTTACCCCAGGGTTCTGTCATCACGTCAGGGCAGCACACAAACAGGATCACAGTTGAATTTGGAATACATGCCTTTCCCGGGCCGATTACTGCATTCGGTATCAACAGTTGCGGGAATGGTCAGGCTTCTATCAAGCAGATTATTACAAAGACCTGTATTGGGTATGAAGAATATAAAAATGATCAGGGGATTTCGATCTCACCAAATCCTGTTTCAGAGAAACTGTTTATACACATCAGCGGAAACGAAACCCATTATGAACTGGTAGTTTTTACTTTATTGGGTGAAACGGTGTATCATTCAAGCTTTGTGTGTCAGGGACGGAGCAATATCCATACGATTGATGCCCATGGTTTACCCAGAGGGATCATGTATCTGAGGCTGTTCAATGAGAACGTTTCTTTTACAACAAAGTTCATTGTTCACTGATTTTCAGCTGTAACCTAATATAAACATCTGCGTCAAAGGGTCATAATACACATAAAACCCTAAATTCACACGGATATGAACGCAGAAGTTATTGTACCGATTACAGTCTTTGCCATGGTTTTTGGCATTGTCTATATCTCGCTCAGGCACAAAGAACGGATGAGCCTGATCAAAAGCGGAGGAAGTGCCTCAAACCTTGATGCGAAAGGCAATATTCTGGGATCCCTTAAATGGGGAATGATATTTATTGGCATAGGCCTGGGCATTATTGCAGGAAAAATTATTTCAAGTTCAACCAGCATGGAAGAAGAAGCTGCTTTCTTTTCCATGATCTGCTTGTTCGGAGGTGTTGCGTTGATGATCTACTATATCATTGCAAACCGTTTTAAGGTAACAGATAAAACCTAATACAATCTGTAATCTTTTGCTCATCAGGTTTTTATGGCCGGTTTTGATTTAAGACCGGCCATCTTTATTTTCCAAAATGGAATTTCTTCAGACTTATATACCGGGGGCCGTCCCTGAGTAAAATGCTTTCGTATAAGATACATTCCTTTATTTTAATCGGATCAGAGTGAAGTTCCCTGTATGAATCTATCACCTTCTGAAACAACTGCTTGTCTTTGATGAATTTTATTCTGCCCAGTGTCAGATGGGGTACAATATTCTGGCGGTCGGTTTTAAAACCCTGCGTTTCCATCTCTTTTTGAGTGTTTTGCATCAGGGAGGCCAAAGAATCCGAAGGATCAACCCCGGCCCATATGACCCTGGGCTGATACCTGCTGCCGAAAAGACCGATTCCCTTTAGCTTGAACGTTATTACAGGGCTATTTTTCGCAATCTTATCAAGGGTTTCTGAAATGGCAGGAATCAGAATTTCTTCTGTTTCACCGAAAAATTTTATGGTAATGTGGATATTATGCTCTTCGACCCATTTGACAGGCTCTGCAATGAGCCTGGATCTGAGCTCTTCGAAGGATCTGATGAAGTTTTCCCCGGGCTCTGTTTTAACTGCTGCAAATATGCGTTTCATGTTATATGGGATAACAAATATAGTTGCAAAGTAAAAATTTTTTTACTTTTGCAACCCCAAGGGGGTATTAGCTCAGTTGGCTAGAGCGTTAGACTGGCAGTCTAAAGGTCAGGGGTTCGACTCCCCTATACTCCACAACAAACCTTCGTGGCAAAAGGTAAAATTACTGCCGCGAAGATTTTTATTTTCTTTTATGTGGCCTGATCATGCAGGGGCAGGGACCGTTCAGGGGCTGGTATTTCCCGGCGCACATTGGCATCCCGTCCTTTTCCCAGTCGGCAATCCCACCGGCAAGGCTTGCCGTTTCATTATAACCTTTCCCTGACATTTTTTCTGCAGCCTCTTTGCTGTGGAGGCCAACAGCATCGGCAAAGACCATGGGCCTTTCCAGGGGAAGCGATTCCCATTTTTCATCCAGATCGTGATGGGGAAGGTAAACCACGTTCTCAATGCCGAATGCCTTGATTTCCGTTTCAAGTTCTGTGCGAATGTCAACCAAAACCGCACCCCGTGAAAGCAATCCAGGAAGTTCCGAAGGGAGGACAAATGCGGTCTCCCCTATTTTCAGTTTACAGTCTGAGAAAAAGCCATTCATCTGCCTTGATTTTTGTACCGGATTGGTTCGGGCAGGATCTCATCCGCCGTTGTAAAGATAAGAAGAAGAGTAACACCAGATGGTTAACCTGATTGCCCCCGGTTGCAGGGAGCCGGGGAATGGATGCGGTGAGAAAAAAAGACACAGGATCAAGGTATAAAAGAACGTTTGTATTAACCAAAAACCATTTCGATCCTGTGCCTTTATGATTTATAATGCATCAGTCTTGGGGGACTGATTGTTTGATTTGACTGCGAACCAATATGATACCAGGGCCAGACCCAGATAAACAATCATTTGTATTATTATCACCGTCCATTCATGAAATACGGAATTAATTCCTCCACCGATCAGCCTGAGTTTGATAAATGCAGGGATCATAGGTGTTGTGGGAAATACATATGCGAGTAATTTTAATAAGGGAGGCAGTGATTCTACGGGCCAGGCCACACCTGTCAGGAAAAATACAATCGGAGAAACAAACACTATGAACATCAGTGCATGGACCCTCTTCTTAAACCAGCAACCAATAGCGATCCCAAGAAAGGAAACTGCATACAGAAAAGGGATAAGCATTATGTATACCGACCAGAAACTCCCTTTTTCAGGGAAGGATAGCCAATGGTAAAGCAGGACCAGGGTTACCAGTGTAGAAAAAAGGTAGAGAATTACATAAGCCGTGGCTTTTCCCAGGATCGATTCAAGATTACTGAAACCTGAAGGAATTAATTTGCCCTCATCTGTGAATTTCCTTCGTTCATTGTTTTTTCCAAAGAGCAGTCCTATGCCAACAAGCAAAGATTGCTGAATGACAATAATCAATATACCAGGGACGATGAAAGTACAATAACCTGATGAAGGATTGTAAAGTTCAAAGAACTGGGCATTAAGCCCTTCAAAACGGTTCAACGCATCATCCCAGGAATGACCCTGCGCAAGAAGGGATTTGATTTCCGCCCCGGCATTTAATGTTCCGGTTGCATAAGTTGAAGCTGTGAATACCTGTTTGTAGACAAAGAATTTCCCGGCATCACAATAAACTGTGACATCGGCCTGCCGCCGGCTTAGTATTTCCTTTTGATGTAACCGATTGAATAAAGCATCGGATACAGTATGACAGCAACGATAAAGATCAATACCGTCCCTGCATCCATAAAAGATTCGCGAATCTCGGAAATTACGACCCCGCTTGTATTTAATATATGCTTCGGAATAGTTTTAATCATGATACCTTCAGATTTTTCCCCAATACTTCGGGGTGCTTAGAATATACCTGAGACGTGGTGTAAACAAGGCCCCGGCCATGATGAAAATGCAGATAAAAAACAATTGTATGATGGCATTTGAAGCAGGCTCCCCCCTCAGGGTCTGACCGGCAAACAGATCAAGCCAGTATGAAAATGGAAATACCCTGCTGAAAACCTGTGCAATTGCAGGCATCCCAAACAAGGGAAACGTAAGCCCTGCAAAGGTCACTGCCAGCATGGTATATGCGCTTGCAATGGATAATGCCAGCCGCATGTTTTTCATTACCGAAACAAAAAGAACAGCCATAAACTGGTAAGCCAGTATCATGAGCAATTCGGATGTCAGGATTAAACCCAGATGACCGTTCAGGGGCAGGCCCAATACGCTGAAAAACAGCATGTTCATTGATAAAGCCTGTATGCAAAAAACAACTGAGTACGGTAGAAATTTACCGGTAACCGCGATCATCAGGTTATTGCCTGATGCGTTAAACCAGTCTGGGCCGGTGCCGTATTGCAGTTCGGTGCCGATTGCATAAATGGTGCCGAACAGGACAAAGACTGTAAGCAAGACCGGTAAAAGCAGCAATGTAAGGTAGTACTCGTAGTTGGTGTAAGGATTAAAAAGTAGTACCGGTCTTAATCGTACAGCCATTACTTTTGAAGTGGCTTGTTTCTCATTCTCCCCGCCCATCATCATTGACCTGACCTTTATTCCCGTAGAGAGGGCTGCAAGTGCTTTCTGTATCCCGCTTTTTAGAAGACCTGCTTTAATGAGATATGCATTATTCATGTAAACCGCAACCGGGGCACTTTGTCCGCGGATAACATTTCGTTCCGTATGCTGAGGTATGCATATCACAGCCTCAACGGCTCCTGATACCATTGCTTTTGAAGCCTGATCAAGGTCGGAATAACTTCCGGCAGAATTGGCGATAGATGTTGCATCAACCGACCTGATGATTTGACGTGAAAGGCTGGTATGGTCCAGGTCAACAATTGCCACAGGCAGCTTTCTTGGGACACCTGCAGAGAAGATCCAGATAATCATTCCAAATCCCGCAACAGGCGCGATGAGCCCGATGAACAGGTAAACTTTATCGGAGACCATCCTTTTAAGCTCTCTTCCGACAACGATTGCAAACCGGTTATTCAGGAAGGTTTTCATTTTCCTGAGTACTCTTTAACTGATTTCCAGTCGACAAGAACACTCATGCCCGGGCGAAGTCCTTCAACAGTTTGTTCGGGCCTTGCATGAACCTCAAAGGTCTTCATATCAAAATCCCCGGAAGTCTTTGTAGCATTCCATGTAGCAAAATTCCCCAATGGATGTATGTAAGTAACTTTCAGCCGGATTTCCTTATTCCCCAGTGCAGGCACCTTAGCATAGAAAACACTGCCCATCCTTATTGAAGCAAGCAGGTCTTCCCGTAAATTGAAAGTTGCCCAGCAGTCCCTGAGGTTCACAATGGTAAGGACGGGATAACCTGCCGAAACCAATTCTCCCGATTCTGCAATAATATCCGATACTTCCCCGTCTACAGGAGATGAAATACTGGTTTCGCTAAGATAACTCCTGACCTCTTCAATGGCTCCCTGTGCCCTTGATACCATGGCTCTTGCCGTTTCCTTGTCTTCAATCCTGGTACCTTTTTTTGCTTTATTCCAGGTTTCTCTGGCTGCATTTGCTGTTTCCATTGCGGCTTTCAATTGAGTTTCGGCTTCATCTTTTTTCTGGGCAGGCACTACACCGTCTTTATAAAGATTATTGATCCTGTCATACGTTTTCTGGGCAAGATCACTGGCAGCCAAGGCTTTCATATACATATTTTTTGCTGCTTCAATATCTTCAGTTTCAGCGCCTGTGTTGGCTTTATCGTTTTGAGCCCGGGCCCCCAACAATGCTGCATTGGCCTGGTCAAGCTTTGCCCCTATTTCAGGACTTTTTAAGGTAAACAGAAGTTGTCCTTTTAATACGGCATCTCCTTTATGTACAGGAAGGCTGTCGAGGCGACCCACAATCTTGGATGCAACCCTTACCTGTGTCGCGTCAATTTCACCCTGTACCTCAAGAGGCCCTGGTTGACTTATAACAATAATGGAAAAGATCACAAGGAACAGGAGAAATCCTATGCCGACCGTTGCTGTAATAATGCCTTTTTTATTCATGACGTTATTTGTTTTCTTTTTGTTTAAAAATCGTTAATAGCTTTCGGATTTCATTCCGGTTCTTTTCGAATAGGAAGGAAAATCCCCCGGAATTCCTGAATATTCAAGCAGCCTTGCAAGGGTAAGATCATAATTGTACATTGCCTGAAGGCGCTCAGTCCTGACCTGGGCCAGGGCCAGCTTTGCATCGATGACCTGGGTTGAATTCGTCATATCTTCATGAAATTCCTTTTCCCTTGCCCTTAAATATTCTTCTGCATATTGCCTTGCCATTTCAAGCTCTGTAAGCTGTTCACGGTACATGTTCAGCTCATGGTAAAGTTTATTGATCATGGTTGCCACATCACCCTTGGCTTTAATTCCGAATTCTTCCACCTGTTTAGTTTGCATGGAAGCAGCTTTGACTTTTCCAAGTCGGGTAACGCCGTCAAAAATGGTCCACTTCAGGCCAATTCCAACTTCCCAATCGGGGATATAGGTCGAAAGATCCTTGTTCACTATGTCATAAGTTCCCTGGAATGCTATTGTGGGAAAAAATTCTGCCTTTTCTGCTTTATATTTCTGTACAGAAAGCTGTTTTTTTGTCTCAATCTGGTTCAGCAATGGGTTCCTGCTCAACGAAATGTTTACGAAATATGATTCAGGTTCAATAGAGTCAAGATAAAACAAGCCTGACGAAGGTTCTATTTTAGAACTATCATCGCTTGCCATGGTATTGCTGAGAGCCTGGTACACTATATCAGAATTTTGTAAAGCTTTGCTTAGTTCTCTTCCTGCCTGGGCATTGAATACCTTCGCATGAAGCAGATCGGCATTTGAAATCATTCCCTGTTGTTCAAGTTTTTTCGCATCCTCAAGATGCTGTTGCAGCCCGCTGTATACATCGGTGCGAACCTGCACTACGGCCGAAGCAAGACAGAGCCCATAATACCTTTCGGCAAGTTCGCTCATCAGCTCTCCTTCCTTTTGACGAGAAACATCACTTACATCCTTTTTCTGTATCTCGGCAGCTTTATTGGCTATCAATATTTTACCCCCGGTAAATACCGGCCATTGGAAGTTTGCAGCCAACACCGCGAATTGCTGTTTCTGGATAACCTGGTTCCAGTCCTGGTTCTGGATCTCACTAAGGCCGGCGTTAAGTTTCTGCCTGATCACCTGGGTTGCAACCTCGTCGGGCAAGCCTGGAACATCGCCGAATTTCCCGTAACTTCCGAGTGTTTTATACAATGGGGTGATGGCGTCCTTTACAGGGTTCAGGTCTAATGTGATGGGATCCGACATTATTACCGCAGATGCGGTAATTCCTATTGTTGGGAAATATAAACCTTTGGCAGCCATGCGTTCCTGATCTTTCTGCTTCTGAAGGTAGTTGACCTGTTTAAGGACATGACTGTTCTGGTAAGTAACTTCGAGAGCCTGTTCAAATGACAATTTCCTGACAACGGCTGGTCCCGAAGCAGCAAGCGTGGCAACCGGCATTGTCAGCAGGACTAGGATAAACAGCAGGCTATTTATTTTGGATTTCATGATAAGAAAATTAGTATTTGGAGACTTATCTTTTAAGTATTCCATAGAACAATACGTCGAGGAGACGATCTAACGTTATTTCCAGATGATTCTCTTTGTTAACCTGGGAGACGACAAGAGGAATTTCCATTCCCTTCAGGGCTGTTACAATAGCTATGGCAGTCAGAAAAGTGTCTTCAAGATGGAAGATCCCGTCGACAACTCCTTCGTCGAGGATCTTTATAACGATATTGATCTCTTCTTCATCAGTCTTCATGCGGATTTGATCAGTAAAATCCCTCTGGGTAATAAATTCAGTCCTAAGGACATTGAAAAGATTGACCAGGTTCCTCAGTCCCTTCATTCTTTCAATTACATAGGCCTTAATTTTTTCTTTAGGTCCTTTTGCCTCTGACACTGATGAAATGATTTTGTTCCTGAGATCGGCCAACTCTTTTTCTACTACAGCTCTGAATATATCCTCTTTACTGTTGAAGTAATAGTAAATAGAACTTTTACCCTTTCCCATGCCCCTGGCGATATCATCCATGGCGGTCTTATGAAAACCAAACCTGCTGAATATTTCCTGGGCTACTTTCAGAATGGATTCCCGTATTTCATCTTTATTTACCATAATTAAAGTATTTTAATTTGCAAATTCGACCAATTGACTAAATCGGTCCAAAATTAAAACAATTATTATGCCATTTTACAAAACAAGAAAAATATTTTATTACGGAATCAGGGTTATATGTTCCAAAACCGTTACTGATAAAGGTTTCGACTTAGGGAGAAAATTGTTTTCAAGGAAGAAATATTTTTACAATGAGATTCTGCCAGGAACTGACAAAATGACCATTGAGAATTCCAAAAATCCCTGTATTTTTGCCACATAGTGTTAATTGATTAACAAAACGTAGTATTACACGATTATGAAACCAACTCATATTGAGCATATTGGAATTGCAGTGAAAAGCCTTGATGAGGGTATTCAGTTTTACGAGAAGATACTGGGAACCAAATGTTATTCGGTTGAGGAAGTAAAAGACCAGAGAGTAAGGACGGCTTTTTTCTTGATAGGCCAGACCAAGATTGAATTACTTGAAAGCACTGACCCTGAAGGTCCTATTGGAAAATTCCTTGAAAAGAAGGGCGAAGGGGTTCATCACATAGCCTTTGCAGTGGAAAATGCCGATACTTCGCTTAATGAGGCAAAGGAGTCTGGAATAGAGCTCATCGACAAGCAATCGCGCAAGGGAGCAGAGGGCCTGAACATAGGGTTTCTTCATCCGAAGTCAACAAAAGGAGTATTAATGGAATTATGCAGCAAATAAATTACCAACATGGAAACCAGTAAAACTATTGACATCCTGAAAATGGCAATCCTCATGGAAAAGAGAGGTTTTGCATTTTATTTGAAAGTTGCAGAGAACACATCTGACCCTGAAATTAAGCATATTTTTCTTGTCATGGCTGATGAGGAAACAAAGCATATTAAGTTTCTTACAGACCAGTTTCTTCATGTTGAGAAAGAGCATAAATTCGCTCATGTTGACCCGGGCGATCTCAGGCATGAAGAGTTTGCGAACCTCATTTTAAGTGAGGAATTAAAACAGAAGATCTCTGCTGCGGGATTTGAAGCTGCTGCTATTTCGGCTGCCATTGATTTTGAAAAGCGGGCCATTGAAGTTTATTCAGCTCAGGCTGCAACAACAAATGACCCCAATGAAAAAGCCCTATTCCAATGGCTTGCCGATTGGGAAAAAGGTCATTTAAAAATTCTGAATGACATTGATAATGAGCTGAAAGAGAAGATTTGGAATGATAATCAGTTCTGGCCTTTCTGATCAAGTCACATACTTGATCTCATTGCCTCCACAGGATCGAGCCTGGAAGCAGAAAAAGCAGGTATAATTCCTGAAATCAGTCCTATTATTGCAGAGACGCCAACTCCAAGGAAAATATTGCCCTGGGTAAGGATCAGGTGAAAACTTGTGGTGTTGGAAACAACCAGGGTCATGATCAGGATGATAAGCAGTCCAACGATACCGCCGATTATGGAAAGGAAAATTGCTTCGAAGAGAAATTGGAGCAATATGAAATAGTTTTTCGCCCCAAGTGCTTTCTGGATACCTATAATGCTTGTTCTTTCTTTGACCGAAACGAACATGATGTTGGCAATACCGAAACCTCCCACCAAAAGGGAGAACCCTCCGATAATCCAGCCTACCATGGCGATAACACCGAAGAGACTGTCAAATCCCTTGGCAATGATATCTGTTTCATTGATGGCAAAATTATCTTCAGCCGAAGGCTTTATTTTTCTAATGGAGCGCATGATACCGGTGAGCTCATCTTTAATTTCCGCATTAGATACAAGTGGTTTTGCTTTTACGGCAATAGTGGTGCCCATTTCTTTCAGGTCGACGAGGGTTTTAAAATAATTAACGGGCAGGTAAACGACCTTGTCATTGCTGTTACCGAAAAAATCCTCACCTTCTTTTTTCATTATTCCCACGATCTCGATATTTCGGCCGAAGATTTTAATTTTCTGACCCAGTGGTTCCTGGTAAGGAAACAACCCGCTGGCAATATCTGCGCCAATGAGGGCAATAGGACGGCCGCTGGCTGCTTCGTTGGCTGAGAAATACCTCCCGCTGGCAATTTCGAATTTCCAAACTTTATCAAAATCGGAAGAAACACCCATGATTCCTACGTTTTCAACGTAGTTACTACGGTATTTAACTGTTTTATTGACCTGGGAGAAAAAAGCAGAATTCTCGGCAAGGCTGCTGCGCTTTTCTATCTCACGCAGATCTGCCAGGGTAGCTTCCGGTCTCTGGTAGTACTTCCACCATGGGTAATCGGAGCCCATTGACCATGGCCATTTTTGTACATAAAGAACATTACTGCCAAGTGATGCAATACTTTTCCTTATGGCTGCTTCCATGGAATCGAAAACAGTGAATACTGAGATCACGCAGAAAATACCTATTGTGATTCCGAGTAGGGATAAAATAGTCCTGACTTTATTAACAATAATTGCCTGTAAGGCAAAAATGTAACTTTCCCTGAAGAGCCGGAGAAAAATAAGGTATGCCTTAAATTGTTTCACAGATTGTAAAGATACGTAAATCCCTAAAAACTAAGCCTAATTATTGCAAAATCCCGCTATTTTTCATAACATTGCAGGAAATTGAATTTATTGAATTTAGACGAAAAAATCCGGTTGGAGTTACAGATATACCTATGATCGATCAAATTAAAATTACTTCTGCACTGATCTCTGTCTATTCAAAGGACGGGATTGAAGAGATTGCGAAAACCCTGGAAGCCCATAATGTCCGTATTTATTCTACAGGGGGAACATATGATTTCCTTATGGGCAGGGGCATCCAGGCAACATCCATTGAAGAGGTAACTTCATACCCTTCTATTTTAGGGGGTCGTGTAAAAACGCTTCATCCAAAAGTTTTCGGAGGCATTCTGTGGAGAAGGGACTCCCTCTCGGATGTGAAGGATGTCGAGCATTACGATATTCCTTCGGTCGATCTCGTAATCGTAGACCTGTATCCTTTTGAAAAGACCGTTGCTGGCACCGATAACGAGGAAGAGATCATTGAAAAGATCGATATAGGCGGGATTTCCCTTATCAGGGCTGCTGCAAAAAATTACCGTCATGTAGTTGTTATCCCTTCGGCAGACTACTACAAACCCCTGAAGAAACTGCTCGCAGAGAACAACGGTTTTACAAATGCTGAGGAAAGGCGATATTTCGCAGCACAGGCATTTAATGTATCCTCGCATTATGACACGCAGATTTTCAATTATTTCAACCGGAGAGAAAAAATTGCCGCTTTCAAGCAAAGCCAGGTAACATCGACTCCTATGAGATATGGCGAGAACCCTCACCAAAAGGGTTCATTTTACGGTTCCCTGCATGAAAATTTTGAGCAAATTCACGGGAAGGAACTTTCTTATAACAACCTGGTTGATGTTGATGCTGCAATTAACCTTATTGCCGAATTTCCGGAACCGGCCGTAGCCATTATTAAACACACCAACCCATGCGGAGTGGCATGCAGAGATACCATCAAAGAGGCCTATCTTGACGCCCTTGCATGCGACGGACTTTCGGCATACGGAGGCATTGTGATTGCGAACAGGAAAATTGACATGGAAACAGCCGGAGAACTGAACAAACTATTTTTTGAAATCCTCCTGGCCCCTGAATATGAAAAGAATGCCCTGGAAGTCTTAAAATCAAAGAAAAATAGAATAATTTTGCGGATGAATCCGTTATCTTTCAGTTCCAGGCAGTTTAAATCGGTCCTTAATGGTGTTCTCGTGCAGGACAGGGATCTTAAAACGGAAACAGAAACCGACTTTCAGTTTGTTACAAAAAAGAGGCCTTCTGTTACAGAAACCTCGGAATTGTTATTTGCAAATAAAATAGTTAAACACCTGAAATCTAATACTATCGTCATATCAAAAAACAAGCAGCTTATTGGCTGCGGCATGGGGCAGACTTCTCGTGTCGATGCCATGAAACAGGCAATTGTAAAAGCGAAAACCTTTGGATTTGATCCAAAAGGAGCTGTGATGGCATCAGATGCATATTTCCCGTTTGCCGATTCGGTTGAGATCGCTTATGAAGCAGGAATCTCAGCTGTGGTTCAGCCCGGGGGATCGATACGGGATGCCGACTCAGTAAAGTTCTGCGATGAACACGACATGGCCATGGTATTTACAGGCATACGCCACTTTAAACATTAAAACAAAATGGGACTATTTACTAAGGAAATTGCGATTGATCTTGGTACTGCCAATACTGTAATAATTTATAACGACAAAGTTGTAGTTGACGAACCATCTATCGTTGCCATTGAAAGAAGTTCAGGAAAGATCATTGCTGTTGGGAAGAAAGCGCAGATGATGCATGGAAAGACCCATGAGAATATTAAGACTATCCGTCCGTTAAGGGGCGGGGTTATTGCTGATTTCCATGCTGCCGAGCACATGATAAGGGAAATGATCAAGATGATACAGATTGGGAAATCGTGGTTTCCCCCTGCAATGAAAATGGTCATATGTATTCCCTCTGGTATTACTGAAGTTGAAGAAAGAGCTGTAAAAGATTCAGCAGAACAGGCAGGGGCTAAAGAGGTAAGGCTGATACACGAACCTATGGCTGCGGCAATCGGCATAGGCATTGATGTTCTTGAACCAATTGGCAATATGGTGATTGACATCGGGGGAGGAACCAGTGAGATAGCAGTCATTGCACTGGGAGGTATTGTTAACAGCAAATCCATCCGTATTGCCGGCGATGAATTCAATTCGGATATTGAAGAATACATGCGAAAACAGCATAATATCAATGTTGGGGAGCGTACAGCCGAAAGGATAAAAATTGAGGTCGGAGCAGCCCTGGTCGACATCGATAATCCTCCTCCCGATTACGCGGTTCACGGCCGTGACCTGCTTTCTGGCATTCCCAAAGAAGTTATCGTTAACCATGCCGAAATAGCTCATGCCCTGGATAAATCTGTAGCCAAAATTGAAGCTGCAGTTCTTAACGCTTTGGAAATGACCCCGCCTGAACTGGCATCTGATATTTTCGAAACCGGGATCTATTTAACCGGGGGTGGTGCATTGTTAAGAGGCCTTGACAAGAGAATACATCTGAAAACCAAATTGAAGGTACATGTTGCTGAAGATCCTTTACGTGCTGTTGCCAGGGGAACCGGGATAGCCCTGAAGAATTTCGACAAATTCACCTTCCTGATCAAGTAAACATCTTATATGCGGAATTTATTGGTATTTCTCCGCACAAACTATTTCATCTTATTATTTCTGCTGCTGGAAACGGTATCGTTGAGCCTGCTTTTTAATTTCAACGAATACCAGAATACTGCAGTGTATAATATTTCCGGCAATCTTACAGGGACTTTAAACAGCACATTCAGAAATATCTCTGAATATTTTTCCCTTAGGAAGACCAACCAGACCATGGTTGAGGAAATGGCCAAACTGCATTCCCGTTTACCCGATGCCTATTACAAGTCCGACGCTTATTCCTTTTACCGGAACGATACTGTTTACCTGCTTCAATACCGTTATATAAGTGCGAAAGTCATAAGCAATACCACGAATATGAGAAATAACTTCCTGATGATCAGTAAAGGCAGCCTCCAGGGAGTAAAGAACCATATGGGGGTTATCATCGGAAACCGCATTGTAGGACAGGTAATCAGCGTTTCCCCCCATTTCAGCTGGATCATGTCGATGCTGAACAAAGACAGCAAAATATCGGGTAAATTCAAAAAAAACAACCAGCTGGTTAATGTTGAATGGCCCGGCGGGAATTACAGGTACGGGACAGTGAAAGAGGTTCCTAAGCATGTTGACATGAAAAAGGGTGATACGATCATAACCAGTGGAAATTCAGATATTTTCCCTGAAGGAATTCTAATATTTAAAAACCAATAATCGGAGTATAATGACCACATCAAAGGTTATACTTGTTAACATTCTGAGGTTTTTCCTGCTGATACTGCTTCAGGTACTGGTGTTGAACAATATCAACCTTGGAGGGTTTGTCAATCCCTATTTCTACATTTATTTCATTCTTCTTCTCCCGTTTGAAATTCCCGGAGGATTATTGCTGTTAGTTGCATTTTTACTGGGTGCAGGTGTTGATATTTTCAGTAATACACCTGGTTTGAATATCTCGGCCTGCCTTGCCATGGCCTATGCCCGTCCGTTCGTCATCCGCTTGATTTCATCAGGCCCCGATTCCATTGTTGGAAACAATCCCTCCCTGAAAAATCAGGGACTGAAGTGGTTCCTTTATTATTCCATCAGTCTTATCCTGGTCCATCATTTTGTACTGTTTTACCTGGAAACTTTCCGCTTTGCCGAATTTTTCAAGACCTTTTTCAGAATGATACTGAGCAGCACGTTTACCCTTCTGCTCGTAATGATCAGCGAATATCTGCTTTACCCGAAAGAAAAATAAAAAAGGCTGAACCGCGGTCTACGGAACAGCCTTTTAATCCTGAGGTATCGAGCGGAGTCGAACCGCTGTACGAGGTTTTGCAGACCTCTGCCTAGCCACTCGGCCACGATACCTTGTTGATTAGGGAGTGCAAAGGTAAAAAAGATTTACGATTTACGATTTACGTTTTATGATTTCATTCGTAATTCGTAATTTGTAATTCGCAATTTAATGATTTTCTGGCCATTGTGTCGTATAACTCACCTGCTTCATCTTCCCTCCTACCGGCGGGTTCAGCTTGGAAACCTTTAGTTCAAGGCAGGTAATACCAGGAAATTGATTGCAGATAGAATCGATGATACGCCTGGATATATGCTCAAGAAGATGGGACTTCTGCTCCATCTCAGTTTTCACTGCATGGTAAAGCGCCACATAATTTAAAGTATCATGAAGATGGTCACTCAGCTCTGCAGCATTTGTATCGGTTTCAACAGTCAGGTCGACAATAAACCTCGTCCCTATCAATTGTTCTTCCTTAAAACAACCGTGATAAGCGAAAAACTCCATTCCTTCCAAAGTTATTTTACCCATAGGATTATTCAGATTATTAGCAGGTTCCGATAGCTGCGAAATTATTAAAATCCTTCCAATTCTCTAAGGATTTCTTAATTTTCAGTAGCTTTGCAGGCTCTTTCGCAGAGCGAAAGAAATAATAGGAACAATATAATGGAAGAGAGTTTAAGGAAAGACGAAATCCCGGGCCGATCGCTGAACTTTATTGAGGAAATAATAGAAGAGGACCTCAGATCAGGCAAGAATGACAGCAGGGTTCATACACGGTTTCCGCCGGAGCCAAATGGATATCTGCATATCGGACATGCTAAATCCATCTGCCTTAATTTTGGCCTTGGAAAAAAATATAACGGGAAGACCAACCTGCGCTTTGACGATACCAACCCTGTTAAAGAAGACGTAGAGTATGTTGATTCTATTAAGGAGGATGTACACTGGCTGGGTTTTGACTGGGAAGACAGGGAATTTTTCGCCTCCGA
>JAPLDN010000422.1 GCA_026391755.1 Bacteroidota bacterium | reverse complement strand
GGCGTATCGTCACTGACCCTGTTACAATGAACAAGGATATCGTCTATGCCGCATGTTATGGAGCTATTATGCGCTCTGAGGATGGGGGACAAACCTGGACTATGGTGCTGGGCGACCTCGTAAATAAATCTTTTTGCTCGGATATTGCAATCACTTCAAACGGCACGCTGTACGCGGTCCTCAGCGGCTACGGATGGTCCATAGAACCCCCGGGAAAGAAAGGGATCTGGCGTTCGACAAACGGGATCAACTGGACTGAGATCACGCCCAGGGGCTTCCCTACTCAAAACCGCACTACGAAACTGGCCATCGCACCATCGGATGAATCGGTTATGTTTGTGTTCACCGAGTCGCAGTCGCCTGACCTCAACCCGTTCAACGGCTATACGAATTCGGTGAATACCTTCTGGAAGATGAAATGGAGCATGTCCGGCGATTCGGCGGTATGGGAAAACCGTACCCCGGGGATACCGGGTCACGGGAACGGCGATATGAATTCCTGGCCTTTTGCACTTGTTGTTTACGGCGGATATTGTGTCTCCCTTGGTGTGATGCCCAACGATGCGAACAAGGTGTTCCTGGGAGGGATGAGCCTGTTCCGCTCCGATAACGGATTTGCCGACAGCCTGCATATATCCGACCTCGGCGGATGCCCCTACGATATGGACTCACTCCACGCCATCCACCCTGACCAGCATGGGATTGCATTTTTGCCTTCAAACCCGAATACGATGTTTATGTCGAACGACGGGGGGATCTACCGAACCTTCAACTGCCTGGCCGACAGCGCGCATATCTCATGGGACCGGCAAAACGCCAGGCTCACCACCACCCAGTTCTATTCGGTGGGTATCGATCACGGGGCTTCAGCCGAGGACTACATCCTTGGCGGACTGCAGGATAACAACTGGTATTATACGGTGACCGACAATCCATCTGAGTTCTGGTTCAATATCGATATCTGTTATGACGGATTTGCGGTTGCTGTGGCTCCTTCCTGGGAGTATTGCGTGATCTCGGCATACAGCGGGAACATCTGGACTTCCCGGTTCGACGCAAACATGCATACGAAGGACATATATCCGCAGCTTCCCGATACCCTGCTCAAATATTACGACCCGGTGATGGGTTCGAACGCGCTCTTTCCCTTTTACCAGAATTTCGCCCTCGACCCGAATAATTCCCGGACTTTTTACCTGCCTACCATCAACAGCATCTGGCGAAAGGACGACCTCAAGGCTTCGGCTATGGATTCTTCCAAACGGAACGCAGGCTGGAACCACCTGAGCAATGTGGATATCGGTAATGCTTCGGTTATCAGCGCCCTCAGCGTTTCCCATTTCCCGGCCAACCGTCTGTATTACGGGACTAGCCTGGGAAAACTGTATCGTCTGGATAATGCGAATACAGGGAACCCTCTGCCTGTGGATATTACCGGTAGTAATTTCCCAGCCCATGCTTTCATTGCCTGTATCGATATTAATCCTTTGAATGCGGATGGCGTGATGGTGGTGTTCTCGAATTATGGGGTAAAGAGTTTATTTCTTTCTGCGGATGGAGGAGCTACCTGGACCTCTGTTTCTGGGAACCTCGAGGAACATCCTGACGGAACGGGTTCGGGTCCCTCGGTGAGATGGGCCAAGGTCCTCAATTACCAGGGTGATAAAGTTGTTTTCGCCGGAACTTCTGTAGGGTTGTTCTCCACTACAAAACTTAACGGTGACTCCACAACCTGGGTGCAGGAAAGCCCCGACTCCATCGGCAATGTGATCGTCGACATGATCGACGCCCGCTCCACCGACGGTTTCGTTGCAGTAGCCACCCATGGGAACGGTGTATACAGCTGCTATTACAAGCCTACGGCCGGGATAAGCGAACCTGGCGTTTCGCGATTGCTGGATATTGGGGATCCTTATCCCATACCCGCAAGGGATGTGGTAACCGTTCCGGTTAAAACCACCTTCGGGGGACCGCTGGAGATGCGATTGACCTCAAATACAGGAGTTGATCTTGGCATCGTATGGAAAGGTAATCTTATACCCGGAAGGAATAATATTTCCATCCAGCTATCCAGCTATCCGGTATCACCGGGTATCTATTATTTAACCGCCACATCCTCATCCGGCCGGCAGACAAAGAAGATTATCGTGACTGGGAATAGGTGACACCTGACTCGTGATCCGACATCTGACATCAGATATCTGATATCGGCAATTCCCCCTCCAGCATCTCCACCTTCTCTTTCAAGATCTTTAAGGTGAGCTTAATTGTTTTCAGGTGGGTCCTGAAGGAAAGGATGGCAAGACGTAATATGAATTTGCCATTCAGCATGGTGGAAGAAATAAATACTCTTCCATCTTTTTGAACTTCTTCAGTCAACCGTTTATTGAAAGCATCGGGGTCTCCTGTTTTAGGAATATAACGGTAAGTAACAATCGACAGTTCGGGTTCACACTCCACCTCAAACCCGAGCTTTTGTATTTCCTTATAAAAGTATTTTGCCAGTAATACTTTTTCCTCCAGGCAGGCAGCGAATGGTTTTGTTCCAAGTAATTTCAAAGGCAGCCAAAGCCTCAAACCCCTGAAGTGTTTGGTGAGTTCGGGTGAAAGATCTGCCGGAGATGGTTCATCGGTGGAGCTTAGGGCATCCTGCATGTAATTGGCAAGATAATAATGCGATTTTTTCATCTGGCTGATGTCTTTGACGAGGACTGCCCCCAGTCCGTAGGGCAGGAACAATCCCTTGTGGGGATCAATGCAGATGGAATCGGATTTCTCAATGCCGGCCAGTTTTTTCTTTCCTTCCTCGGTCAAAATAAAGAAACCACCGTATGCTGCATCCACATGGAGCCATAGATCATGCTTTGCAGCAATATCCCCGATTTTGTCCAAAGGGTCAATGGCGCCAACATCGGTTGTCCCGGCCGAAGCGATGATCAAAAAAGGGTTTAATCCGTTTGCTTTATCCTTTTGGATCGCATTCTCTAGTTCATCCGCTTGAATCCTGTATCCTGCATCCAGTTCAACATACCTCGGTATGCACTCGTTCAAACCTGAAATGCGGATGGCTTTATGCACCGAGTGATGGGCCTGTTGAGAAAGATAAATAACCGATCGGTCCAGGTTTTTTGAATTGATCCTTTTGGCATCCCTTGCCGCAACAATGGCAATAAGGTTTGCAATACTGCCTCCCGAGGTCAGGTTTCCTGCTGCATTCCCGGGATACCCCAAAATTTCCGAAAGCCACCCAATTAACATGTTTTCCATACGCACGGCCCCGGGTGAAGCAAAGAACAAACCCGCAAACCGGTTGCTTATAGCGGCCAGGTAATCACCAAGAGCTGAATAATAAATGCCCCCTCCCGGTATATATCCAAGGTGCCCTCCCGAAGCAGGGTTTAAGCCCCGGGAGTCGACATTCTGTTTTAACAAGTCCAGGGCTTCGTCAATATCGATGGGTTCCCCTGTAAGAGGCGAATCAAGCAAGCCGATTCCCTTATCCGTCGTGTAATTGTATGCTTTTAAGGTTTCTATCTGCTTCAGAAAATCTTCTCCATATAAAATTACTTTCTTTCGGGTAGCTTTTCTTTGTCCGGTTGCGGGCTCAAGCTGACGGGAGATCTTTTCGAGATCCTTCAGTCTTTGCATCATAAATTGCGGATTAGGTTTTACAAAGGTAGAAAGATACGGGATGCGGGATACCTAGTTCCGTGCCGATCCGGGATAATGGAAAAGGTGCTGTTGAATCAGGGCAGTTCCCTCTTCCGCCAACAATTAAAAAAGAGGCCGATTCCCTGGAAATCCGGCCTCTTTCATTTTGAGTGGTTAACAATTCGCAGTTGAGGGTTGAAGCTCAGGGGGTGCCGCTCTTGCGCTGAACGTAGTCGTTAAAAGCGCGTTCTCCTTCTTCATTCCAGAATTGTTCATAGTAGCTCCAGCGCATACCCGGGCCGTTGCTGCCTCCATGCAAGCCCCCCCTGTGCCACCAGGGACCGAATCTTTGCCTGCGGCCGCCGTGATGGGGCCCGTGATGCATGTTCCCGAATAAAAGCCTGGCAAGGACGGCTAAACCTATGGCCTGGCAGTAGGTGATGACCCCCAGGTGGAAGATCACAGGCATGAGCCCGTTCCAGAGCCACATGATGGCGGCTGCGAAGAGAAAAAGCAGGGCCGTGAATCCCAAAATGCCTAGTACTATCCACATAGCGCGGGGCCTGCGACCTCCGCAGAAGTGGTTTCTCATTGTTTTATTTTCAGTTGTTTCCATGATTTTTGTTGTTTTTGATTAATAATATCTTGTGTAGTTTCGAAAGGGCCCGGTGCTTGCGCGAAAGCAAGGTGCCAACAGGAACTTCCCATTCATCGGAAAGCTCCTCATAGGTGCGTTGTTCAAACTCGGTCGCTATGATCACGGCCTGCTCGTCGGGCCTTAATTCTGCGATTGCTTCCCTGAGCATCGCAGGCTCTATATTGCTGTATGCATTTTCTTCTGATGTTTCATCGGCCATAGTGTTTAGTAAATAATTCCCATTGTCCCGGTCCGTGAAGCTTTCGATTGTGACGTTGCGCTGCTTTTTCTTACGGGAATCGATAATCCTGTTTTTTATCGACCGGTAGATGTAAGCGCTGAGGTTCTCCACCTGTTGGTCGGGGTCAAGCCGGGAAATCAGCCCTACAGCAACGTCCTGCAATATGTCTTCGGGCGAAGCCCCGAAAAAACGATCATCGAGGTTCTTGCGCACGAAATTCAGAAGCTTCTGGTATTCGGAACGGAAAAAATTATCGACTCTTGTATTTTGGGAGTTCTGGTCCATGGTAGTGTAGACGAAGGATCTGGAAATTATTGCAGGGAAGGTAGAAAAAAATGTGATGATGTTTACCAGTCACCGGTCGGCAGTCAGCAGTCAGCAGTCAGCAGTCACTACTCACAGTCTAGATATCTGCGACGATCAGGGTGCGCCTGTATTCTTTGCTGCCAACATACCAATAGAATTTCCCTGACTTGAAATTGATGGCGGGGAGTACGACCTCCCTTATGCCCGGCTTTATTCCCCTCCACCAGGCGAGCTTGTTGTTAGCTTCTGAGATGAGGTAAAAATTGGTAAAACTGTCGGTCTTCTGCCTCCACCTAAACACCACATCCTGCCCCCTGCTAACGACCTCGTTATTGACTGGCAGCAGGAGTTCGATAGGTTTGTTGGTAGATTCGCGAACCGCAGTGGCGGGAGTTTTTGCAGCCTGTACCCCTGCAGCGGTCTGAATCCCTCCTTGAATAGCTTGTCCTGGTTTCTTTTCGGCGGATGTTTGTGCGGCGGTTTTCAGTTCAGTTGTTTTCTTTTCATCGTATGCCGGTATCATATTGGCCTGACCTGAGGATTCATGCCCCGGCAACAGGAAACGAACGACAAGGAAGCCTGAAATTGCAATGGCCATCAGCGCTAGAACCACCCATAGAATGCGCAGGCCCGTTTTCTTTGGGAACTTATCCACGGAAAAGGTTTTGACCCGGGCTTCCTGAACATCCATGACAATTTCATCCATTCCTTCCGCCTTAAAAAGGGAAGGAAAAGTCTTCCTCAGCCTTAACTTCCGGGCAAACTCGTGGTCCTCCTCCAGCCTGGTCTCAAAGTTCATAGCCTCATCGTGGGTGAGCTCTCCTTTGAGAAATTTTTCAATAAGATCAATATCTTCCTGTTCGGTATTCATCTAATAGTGCTTAACTTTTATACGTAGAAAAGCGTGAGAAAGTTTCAAGCCGGATGAAGAATTTGAGATGCAGGATGCAGGATGCGGGATAACGGGATTCGGGATACAGGATGCAAGATCAGGCTCGCGAGTCACGGATCGCGAGTTAGGGTTCACGTTTAATTCCAGTAATGCCCCAGCACAATGTAATATGCAAACTGATTGGGCCCCACTGCCAGGTCAATGCCCATTCTCATCCGGAAGATCCTTGAAAGAAGGTAACGGAAACCTGCGCCCCCCGCTACGTGCCAGGTGGGATCCTCCAGGAACCTCGAACTGCTGAAAGTTTTGCCAACCCCGGCAAATCCAAGCAGGCTCCATCTCAGGTCAAGATCGAAGCGTTGTTCGGTCTCGAACTGTAACACCTGGTCTCCCTGGTACACCATGGCTCCTATGCCTCTCATTTTAATGTACGGAAGCAGATAAAATGGGGTGTTTCCCCCGGCCCACTGCCAGTCAACCCTCAAACCGCAAACCCACCATTTAGTTATAGGGACAAATCCGTCGATGTAGACTTCGCTTTTCTCGTAGTCAAAATCGCTGGCGGTCCAGTTCCTGCCTATGCCGAACGAAGCCTTGCTGCGTATTCCCTTGTCGGGAGTAAAAATAGTGTTGCGTGAATCCCATTCAAGATATAAGCCGAGTAAGCCTGTATTTTTAGTGATGCTTGGTTTTTGGTTAAACATTGAATCGGGGATGTTGGGGAATTCGGTAGATGTGTTGATATTGGAAAAAGTATAGTTGATGCCAACGAATATCTTGTTTTTGAAAAGGTTTTCACTAACATCTATAATTCCAAGAATGGTCGTTAACTTGAATAGCACTTCCTTCTCGCCCAG
>JAPLDN010000272.1 GCA_026391755.1 Bacteroidota bacterium | reverse complement strand
CGTCAACAATGACATCTACCCTGCCCGAAAGTTCATCCTTATGCTTATTAAGTAAAATCCAGTCGACGAAATAAAATCGTTTGTACATGGACTTCTGATTCCCGGGCCTATCGGCACCCAGGTTGGTGATAAGGCCTTTTCGGGCCCTGTATTGAATCTCGTTTTTGGGAAGGTCAATATACAGAAGGCATCCTTTCCATCCTGCCAGCGACGCCCCGGCACCGTATATAATATTTATCTCTGCCTGCGGATCCGGTTTCAGGCTTTTCAATTTTTCATTATCGAACAGATCCTGCAGACCCAGGCTGCAACGGGTCCCGAACAAGGGATCGTCGCCGCCCAGGAAAGGTTCAATCAGTTTATCAATTTCAGCGGATGGCAGCATGGCAGATCCCGCAACCTGCCATCTTGCATCTATCCCCGCATTCTTAAACTGCAGTTCCAGCCCCTTCCTTGCGGCATCAAAGAAAACACCCTGGTAGCCGTCGATGATCACTGTGTTCTCCCTCGCTATGCGCCTTGCAAGGCTTTCAAATCCTGGATGGATCTTGCCATCCCCTATTGGAAAAACAGGATCGATATTGTACATTATTTTCCCGAAATAAACGGAAGCCGTGAATAATATGTATCGTCGCAAAGCCTTGCAGCTCCTGCAATACCGGCCAGTTCTCCCAGTTCTGAAATATATACTGGGATGATGCAACCGTGTTGTTCAAGAGCCAGCCTGAACGGTTTCTCAAAAAGCGAATATGAATTTGCGATATTCCCTCCTATGACGAGGCATCCCGCCCCGAATTTCAGCAGCCAGGGAGCAAGAAAATTTCCCATGTTGGTCCCAAACTCAGAGAAGATACTGGATACAAGATGCAAGTTCTCCGATCCCGTATCCCATATCCCGCATCCTGCATCCATTTCAGCAAGTTCTTTCACTCCTGCAATCTCTTTCCCTGTCAGTGCTTTGCACCTGCCGACAAACCATCTTGTCGAAAAATGATCATCGGCAATGCCGCCCCCGAATGGCAGGTGATACACGCAGCCCGATTCAGGGACTTCAGGGCCGGACTCCATGGGGATGCCATCCTCAATAAAGGCAGAACCGAACCCAGTACCTAATGTAATGGCCATACTTTTCCTGAAACCCGACGACCTGCCCGTCCATGCCTCTCCAATGGCAAAGCTTGTTGCATCGTTTAAAAACCTCACCGGCACAGAAGCATCCAGTTCCAGCCTGTCCCGGATTTCCTTACGCACATTGATCCCGTAAAGGTTATCGTATTTCTTCACTCCTTTAAACCAGGCGATACCCCCGGGATAATCGAAAGGCCCGGGCATGGCAAAACCGATTCCGCCGAGATTCTCCTTTCCAATCAGGCTGATGAGTTGCGAAAGCGCTTCAGCCCAGCCCGCCAGGATGAGATCAGCCGAAGCCCCGCTGTCGACTTCCTTCCTGATCTTAAACACATCCGAAATACTATGTCCGTCAGAGTCCACAGCCATGCAGGTAATATGGCTCCCACCGATATCAGAGCCGATCAGAATTTTTGTCATTTAAGATTGATTTTAAATAAAGGCATAATTTTTGACGCTTAAAATTAGCAAGTATATGCTTACCTTTATTTCACTAAATTTAAGAAAATGGAAAATTTTAATATGCTGCGTCCTTTGGGACGAACAAATATGATGGTCACGCCCATCGGGCTGGGATGCTGGCAGTTCAGCAAGCAAAACAACCTGGCCGGAAAATTCTGGCCAACGCTCGAAGATGACCTCATAACCAAAGTGGTGGCCCTTTCTCTTGAAGGCGGACTGAACTGGTTCGATACTGCCGAGATATACGGCAACGGGGCTTCTGAAAAAGCTCTTTCAAAAGCCTTGCAGGCAGCAGGCAAAAAACCCGGAGATGTGCTTATCGCAACAAAATGGTGGCCCATGTTCCGCTTCGCTTCAAACATCGCCAAAACCATTGATGAGCGTATAGCAGCCCTGTCGCCATATCCTATCGACCTTTACCAGGTGCACCAGCCCTGGGGATTTTCGAGCGAGAAAAGCGAAGTGGCGGCCATGGCCGAACTCTATAACCAGAAAAAGATAAAATATATTGGCGTGAGCAACTTCTCAGCCGAAAAAATGAAAAGCGCCTGGGAAGTCCTTGATAAGAAGGGAATCCCGCTTGCATCGAACCAGGTTCCTTACAGCCTTCTAAACCGCAAGATTGAGACAAACGGCACCCTGGCCATGGCCAAGCAATTGGGAGTTTCAATCATCGCCTATTCCCCCCTGGCCCAGGGACTGGTCACAGGTAAGTTCCACGACAATCCCGAATTGCTTAAAAATATCGGCTTTAGAAAGTACAGCTCCCTGTTCAAACCCGCCGGTCTCGAGAAAAGCCGTAAGCTCATCACCCTGGTAAAAGAGCTTGCTGCAAAATATAACGTAAGTACTTCCCAGGTCTCCCTAAACTGGCTGGTAAACTATAACGGGAATACAGTTGTGGCAATCCCGGGCGCAACAAAGGAATCCCATGTAAAGGAAAATACGGGTGCGCTTTCATTCAGGCTTTCCGATGAGGATATGCTGAAGCTGGATAAGGAAAGTGCGATATTCAAATAAATTCAAGGATTTTAGTTGTGAGTCTGATCCTATACGGCCTTCAGCGCCTCTTCCACCTTCATTAGCATGCTGTCGGTAAAATCGAGGTGTGTGACAAAACGTACCACCTGAGGGCCGAGGGGCATGGCATGGATATCCTGTTCTTTAAGCCTGGAAAGGAAGTCTTTTTCGGAATATTTGCCGCCCAGTCTGAAAATGAGGATGTTCGTTTCACAGGGCATCACGTTCTCAACGTAAGGCAGGTTTTCAAGCACTTTGCCGATATGCCGGGCTTTATCGTGGTCTTCATTAAGGCGGATGATATTGTGATCGAGGGCATAGATCCCGGCGGCGGCAAGATAACCCACCTGCCTCATGGCTCCGCCGAAAGCTTTTCTGACCCTCCTGGCTCGTCTGATAAAGGTCTTGTCGCTAATAATAAGTGACCCTATAGGCGCACCCAGTCCTTTGGAAAGGCAGATTGAAACAGAATCAAAGAGTTTCGCATATTTCTCGGGGCTTTCGCCGGTTTCGGCCAATGCATTGAACAGCCTTGCGCCATCGAGATGGTATTTCAGATTGTTGTCCCTGCAAACCCTGGCGATCTCTTCGAGGGTTTCATACTTATAGACCGATCCGCCTCCTTTGTTCATGGTATTCTCGACCTCGACCAGACTGGTGACCGGGCGGTGAATGTCGGCTTCGGGATTAATATGGGACCTCACATCCTCGGCATTGATCTGTCCGCGCTCTCCTTCGAGCAGGCAAACCGATACGCCTGAATTGCGCATCATCGCCCCTCCTTCATAATAATACACGTGGGAATGCTTATGGCAGATCACTTCATCGCCAGGCCGGGTATGCACATTCACGGCTATCTGGTTGGTCATGGTGCCAGACGGACAGAACAGGGCCGCTTCTTTTCCCAGCATTGCCGCTGCTTTTTCTTCAAGCATGATCACTGTAGGATCATCATGAAATACATCATCGCCCACCCTGGCCGAGACCATGGCCTCGAGCATTTCCTTTGAAGGGCGTGTAACCGTATCGCTTCTTAAATCAATCATACCCAAAATTACAAATTTCCGGTATTGCACATCCGCCTTATAAGAAAAGAAAAAGAGCGGACCTTTCGGATCCGCCCTGGAGATATGAAGAGCAACATTACCATGTAAAGAGTTTAGTCATTAAAATCGGCAAAGGAAGTAGTAACAGGAGCAAGGGAAGTAATGTCGGTATGTAAAAGTTCAGCATCGCTGAAATCAGCTTCGGAAGGAGTAAGCGGAGCAAGATCTGCAACGTTTGCATTAGTTTCAGGAGTATCATTAAAATCGGCTTCGGAAGGAACTACCGGGGCCAGACTGGTAAAATCGGCTGCGTTCAGTTCGGCATCGCTGAAATCAGTTAATGAAGGAGCAGTGGGGGCAAGTATCGTTATCAGGTTATTCATGGTAAAAGAAGGTGAAGGAACAGGATAGTTTCCTTCTGCTTTTACTGAAAGAACCTGGAAGAAAAAGATGGCTGCAATTAAGATCAGGCTTTTAAGAATGTTGTTGGTAATGGTATTTGTTGCTTTCATGGCGTTTGGTTTTGTTGTTGTTGATGAAGCAAAATTAATGCGCCATGAAGGCCGGGGAAAGCTGTTTTCGGCCTGGAACCTTCACTGCCCGTTAAACTGATGGATTTTCCCGATGAACGAACCGGGGAGTTTTTTCACCGGATTCGTCGGGAAAACCGGGAATTTTCATCCGCACGAATATCTAAACGCTCAGTAATCAAGGAGTTTCAGAAATTCCCTCACATGAAAAAGGCAGGCAATGATGAAATGCCTGCTTTTGAAATCCTTAAATTATTGTTATTGTTCTTTGTCAAACCCGAACTTCCAGGCCAAAGCGGCAATAACAGCGCCTAAAATTGGAGCCACAAAAAAGAGCCAGAGCTGCGAAAGCGCTTTACCCCCTGAAAACAAGGCAGGTCCAAGGCTGCGGGCAGGGTTTACCGATGTCCCGGTAACAGGAATCGTAACAAGATGTATCAACATCAGGGTTACGCCAATGGCCAGGCCGGCCATTGCGCCATTCCCGAATTTGGATGTTGTCGCCAGGATCACGAAAACAAACAGGAAAGTCATTACAGTTTCGATCAGGAAAGCGCTGGTGACGTTATAGGCGGCCAGATAACCTTCCCCCCAGCCGTTTGCACCCAGTCCCCATTCAGGCATCTGCCAGCCGGGCTTCCCGATTGCGATCAGATACAGTACAAAGGCCCCGAGTATTGCACCAACGCATTGTGAGATAATATAGGCTATCGCGTCTTTAACACTCATTTTACCTGCCGTTAAAACCCCGATGGTGACGGCCGGGTTAATATGGCAACCGGAGATGCCGCCTATAGCATAGGCCATGGCAACAACCGCAAAGCCAAAAGCTATTGAGATACCCAGCAGGCCAACCCCGCTTGGGCCTACCTGTGAATTGCCCGCGATCACCGCGGTTCCGCATCCGAAAAGGACCAGGCTGAAGGTCCCTATCAGTTCTGCAATGTACTTTTTCATGATGTTGGTTTTTGGTTAGTACTAATTCGTGATCAGAAAGCTAAGATAATTATTTCATGTTTATTGCCTGATTTTCCTCTATAAGACGAATAGTCCAGAAATCATCTGAAAGGTTCTCATTCAGGAGATAAGTGTATGGCATGGTGAAATACCCTTTCATGCCCCATTGATCGCTCCAGCTGTTTCGAACCAGGAAGCGGCGGTTTGTATTGTCATAGCCGACTGCAAGTACAGCATGCCCGCCTACAACATGCTCCCCGGGCGCCGGCAGTTCAACAATCCCGGTACCTGCAACGGCCGCACTTTCAAAACTTTCATACACTGTAAAGCCGAATATCATGGGAAATCCTTCGGCAAGACATCCTTTGATCTGGTCGAGGATGCGCGGTACACGATGATATGACAGGACCTGGTGTTCCAGTGCCGTCGAATAGCAGGCCGGCCCGGGCTTCAGGGCAAACCTGGAAATGATGTAAGGCCAGTCTTTCTCGGGGCAAACACCTTCCTTCTTCACGGTCTTGATGCCATCGCGTATCATGGCTCCGCTATCATTGCTGACAGAGTGTTCAATCACTCTCTCATTATAATAGATGAATAAACGTGAAGGCATAAAAGCCGGCGCATCCTGCTTAATTAGTCCGAATTCAAAGGCAGCGCCGATGGCATTTGCGGTGCAGCTTCCGAGTTCACCCTGGTCATATACCGGCGGACAGCCGGGCCGGAGGTCGGTCTTTCCGGGTAATTCCGATAATACAGCAGGAGATGCGGCAAAGCGAAAATCCCTTTGATCGGGGAGGTCGGGCTGCCATCCGTAACGAGATACTTTGAAGATCATGTTCCCTGTGTTTTGGTTTTTATTTTGGTCTGCGGATGGCTATTGGGAAAACCTCATCCGAAGTCAAAAAATTCAATTATAATGCCGCCGCTTTATCCTGTGATCTGCTGGAAAAGCGGGTGAAAATCAGAGCAAGGACCAGGAATACAACTCCTATAATAAATGCATTCCTCACACCTCCTATGTTTTGCTGAATTGTCGGATGGGCGTTGTCCCCGCCTGTCGTCACGGAGAAAGCCATCTGGAAGACCGAAACGCCGATCACGGCTGCCACCGAAGTGAAGGTGTTTGAGGTGGCGGAAACAATTCCGTGTTTGCCTTCGGTGGCCATGCTCATGATCATGGTGTTGTTGGGCGAGAGGAAGAGCCCAAGGAAGGTGCCCGACAATAACAGGAAAACGATAGGGACCCATACCTGCAGAGTCCCCAGCGCTGTTGAAAAGAAGGAATAGTCAATTATTCCTACAACCAGGGCGATGGAACAGATCTTTACAGGGTGAATTTTATCTGACATTTTACCCGCCATCGGGGCCAATACCATGACAACCAGGGATGAGATAAGCAGGAGCATCCCTACGATATTGGAGGTAAGCCCCAGGTCCTTTTCAAGATAAAACGGCATGATGTAGGCATACCCGAAGTTGGCGCTGCTGGCGAGCAGGCTGGCGATGAGGGCAAACGTCAGGGGTTTGATGCTGAACAGGCTCAGATCAAGGATAGGATAGAGGGCTTTCTTTTCCCTCATAATAAAGAAGTAAAACAGGAGTGCAGAAATGAGCAGAGCTCCGTAAGGCATCACAACCTCAACTCCCCTGTTGTCAAAGGAATTGAAGGCAAGGATAAGGAAAGTGAAGGCGAACAGGGCCAGCAGGGCCCCGCTGATATCGAACCCGCTGAATGAAAATTTTTCTTTTGTCTCTCCCGGGATATATTTTGCCGACAGCCAGATCGCTGCAATCCCTATAGGTACGTTGATCAGGAAGATCCAGTGCCAGCTTGCATAATAGGTGATAAAACCCCCAAGCGGGGCGCCCAGGCTGACACCTATTGACGAAATGGTTGTAAGGATACCATAGGAAGAACCCACCTTGTCGTGGGGCATGAACCTGCCGATGATGGCCAGGCAATTGGCAACAAGCATGGAGCCGCCACTGGGCTATGGTAGGGAGGGAAATGTTAACAATAAATGCATCCAGCTTGACCATCAGCATGGCGAGGGATGCGCTGATGAGGATGAGAGTATAGGATTTTTTTTCTGTCATGCCGGTTTCACTTTTTCTTCTTGCTTGATTTTGCCCTGGGGTTGTATTCTAGGGCAAGCCTGATCCAGTACTCCAGGTCATTATCCATATCGGTGCCTTCTGGATCAATGAATAAAAAACCTTTCATTGTTTTACCAGTGAAATCCATCAGGCGGCATCCTTTCTTTTTCATTGCATCTTCAGTGCCCTCAGGATCGATGCGTGTCATCAGTTCATCCTTAATAACTCCTGCACACATCTTGTCATTCACCATATAACAGATCCCTCCCATCATGTACTTCTCCTCAAAGAAAACTCCGAGGATCCCGAAAGTACGGCTGACCCTTTCGGCAAGCTGCTTATCATATGCCATAAATTAACAGTATTAATTATTCACTCCTCTGATTCAAGGTCCAGATTTTTTGCTTTCTCCAGGTTGAATTCGCCTTCCCAGCGAGCGATCACTACCGTGGCCAGGCAGTTGCCGATAACGTTTGTAGCCGTTCTCGCCATGTCCATCAGCTCATCAATTCCAAGAATAATGAAGATAGGCCAGGTTGGCAAACCGAAACTTGCTGCCGTCCCAAGCAAAATTACAAGCGATGCACGCGGCACTCCGGCTACGCCTTTGCTGGTTAGCATAAGTGTGACCATCATGATGATCTGGGTTTCAAAGCTCAGGTGGACGCCGGCCATATTCGCCACGAAAATGGAGGCCATTGCCAGGTAAAGCGTGGTACCGTCGAGGTTGAAGCTGTAACCGGTCGGGATCACAAAGGCCACAATCTTCCCGGGCACTCCGAATTTTTCCATATTCTCTATTGCACGGGGAAGAGCCGATTCACTGCTGGTCGTGGCAAAGGCAATGGTTGCAGGTTCCGAAACGGCCCTGATGAAATTTCTTATCGGTATTTTCAGGAAAACCAGGATAGGAAGGAACACCAGGATCATTAAAGCGATAAGCGAGACATACAAAGTCGCCAGCAGTTGAAAAAGGTTCAAAAGCACCTCAAGTCCCATATGCCCTACGCTGTATGCGATGGCCGAAAACACTGCGAAAGGTGCAAACAGCATGATCATGTTGGTGAACTTGAACATGACGGCTGTAAGGGATCCTGTGAAACGGAGCATTGGGGCACGGTACTGCTCCTTGACCATGGCTACCGCGATGCCGAACAATATGCTGAAGACCACGATCTGAAGCACCTGTCCCTCGGCAATTGATTTTGCTATGTTTTCGGGGAATACATGCAATACTATATCCCGCCAGCCCTGGCTGTGGACCTCAGGCAGGGTTCCCTGGGTCATCGCTGCAGGTACAATCACACCATGTCCGGCACCGCTGATATTGATTGCCAGCAATCCGATAAAAAGGGCAATGGTTGAAACGATCTCAAAATAAAGTAGTGACTTCCAACCCATCCTGCCAACCTGTTTGAGATCGGCATGCCCTGCAATGCCGGTTACAAGAGTTCCGAACAAGAGGGGGGCGATAATGGTCTTTACTAGGTGTATGAATATCTGGCTTACCAGATTCATTTCTTTGGCAACAACCGGAAGGTCGTACCCGAATTCAACACCGGCAAGCATGGAAAAGAAAATCCAGGTGGTCAGGCTTTTCTTCTTCACGGCATACAGCATGAAGATTGCGATCGGCAGCCAGCGAAGGGGTATTAGAAGGGCTTCAGGCGCATTTAAACCGGTGTAATGGTTTATCAGAAGGAAAAGGATAACGAATGTGAAACTAATAAGGAATCCCAATAACAGTCGTCTTTGCGAGGGCATAGGATATGGGTTGGACAGGTAAATTTAATAAATAAATTAACTTTGCTCCATAAACTCAGGATTATGTTCGCATTTCATTCGAAATACCTCGCCCCGGACGAAGAGGTTGACAAACACCTCGATGCCCACAGGGCTTACTTAAAAACACTGATCGCTAACAATATTCTTGTCTGCTCCGGTCCTAAGGTTCCCCGCAACGGTGGCTTTATACTGCTCAATGCCTTAACAAGGACTGAAGCTGAACAAATTATGGCTGATGACCCTTACGTGATCAAAGGCATTGCGAAATATGAAATGATTGAGTTTGATCTGAAAAGCTGTGATGAAGGCTTCAGGGAACTGTTGAAATAAGAACAATCCGTATAATTTTAACCCAACCGCATGGACCTCCTGCTGACAGGACTTTTCTTGTTTTTTGTCTTCCTGATAGGGCTGCTCCCTTTCCCCCTGCTTTATCTTCTTTCTGATTTCGGACAGTTCTTCCTCCACAGGGTAATGGGCTACAGGGAAAAAGTCATCCGCACAAACCTTAAAACATGCTTCCCCTCACTGGACGAGAAAGAATTGAATACAATAACGGGTGATGTTTATAAGAACCTGGCGGATATTCTTGCCGAAGGGATCAAAGGGTTTACGATGCTTCCCGCAACTGTAAGGAAGCGCCACTTTATAACAAACCCTGAGATCATAGAACCATGGCTGGCGCAGGGAAGAAGCGTTATCGCCCTGCCCGCCCATTACAACAACTTTGAATGGGGAAGCATGTCACCGGGCTTATTCACAAAACATCCCATCATTGCCTTCTACAAACCCCTCAGCAATAAATACATAAACCGCTTCATGAAATGGAGCCGGGTTAAATTCGGGACTACCCTTGCTTCCATATACGAGACTTTCCTGGTATTCGAAAGGAATGCCCAGACCCCTTCGGTCTATATCATGGCTGCCGACCAGAGTCCCAGCAATGCTGAAAAATCTTATTGGGTCGAATTTCTGGGCAGGGAAACTGCCTTTCTTCACGGTCCCGAGAAATATGCCCGCATGTATAATTACCCGGTGGTTTATGTAGATGTAAAGCGCGTAAAAAGAGGGTATTATGCAGTTGAAGCAACACTGCTTGCCGATGAGCCTGCGACCCTGCCCGAAGGCGAGGTCACAAAAAGGTATGCAAAAAAACTGGAGGAAGCGATCCTGAAAAGCCCGGGGAACTGGCTATGGTCGCACAAACGATGGAAACTGGCCCTATAGGTACATCGCCTCAATCTGCTCTTTATACAGGGCTGAGATCACTTTACGCTTTAGTTTCAGAGTACTTGTCAACGCCTCATTTTCAATGCTGAATTGTTCAGGCAGTAAGGTGAATTTTACAACCCTTTCATACGGGACAAGATCTTCCTGGATAAGTTCAAGGCGTTTTTTAAAGAATTCGAGGACCGAGTCATCGGAAATCAGTGTGGCATCTTCCTTGTGTTTCCTGCTGATCTCAGGAAAATGTGACCTGACAACGGCAAAGGAGGGCACAATGAGCGCTGAGATGAATTTGCGGTTGTCGCCCAGAACTACTACCTGTTCGATGAACTGGTCATCGCCCAGCAGTAATTCAACTTTCTGGGGAGATACGAATTTTCCGCCCGAGGTTTTAAAGATATCATTGATCCTGTCGAGCATGATGAGGTTACCGGCTTCGCTGAATGTTCCCTGGTCGCCGCTATAATACCATCCCTCTTTCAACACCTTGGCGGTTTCTTTGGGCTTTTTGTAATAGCCTTTGAAAACAGTCGGTCCTGAAATAAGGATCTCCCCTTCATCACTTATTTTAACTGTAGTACCCGGCATCACCGTTCCGCAGGATTCAAACTCATATATATCATCCCTGAAGCATGAAACGGTAGCGGTAGCCTCGGTTGAACCGTAGCCGTAATTAACAAAAAGTCCGGCCGCATGGAAAAACTTCAGCAGCTCCGGCCTGATTGCCGCGCCTGCACAAGGTATGAAGCGGATATTCCCTCCGAAAATTGACCTGAGTTTTTTCAGCACCAGTTTGTCGGCAATTCCTCTCCTCAACCTTACACCTAACGGAGGCTTTTTATTGTTTTTAATGTAGGCCGAATATTCATGACCGGTTAAAACCGCCCATTCGAATATTTTTCTTTTTCCCGGGGCCCACCTGGCTTCCTCGCTCCTGATCCCTTCGTAGGTCTTCTCAAAAAACCTTGGGACAGTGCACATCACGCTGGGCCTGACTTTTGGGAGTTCTTCGATGACTGTTTTCGGATTCTCCAGGTAAACATTTACGGCCCCTTTGTACAGCATGTAATATGTCCATCCCCTTTCAAAGATGTGACTAAGGGGTAAAAAGCAGAATGATACATCCTGTTCGTTGACGATGAGCCGCTCGTCATGGTTTTTAAAACAGCTGAAGAAGTTGTCATGGTCAAGCATAACGCCTTTGGGCTCCCCGGTTGTGCCGGAAGTATAAATGATCGTTGCAAGGTCATCCGGTTCTGCCTCCTTAAGGATCCGCTCAAGCTGGACCCCGTAAGCTCCATTATCCCCTAGCTTGAGGAATGCACTCCAGTTTAAACAACGCCCTTCCTCATCCGCTGTGAGGTCATTATTAAAACAAACAACCGTTTTCAGGGAAGGAGTATGGCCGAAAAGCCACAATGCCTTGTCCATTTGTTCCCGGTTCCCGACAAAGATCAGTTCCATCAGGGTCTCATCCACAATATATTTCAGCTGGGGCTTTGAAGCTGTTGCGAAAAAGGGGACTGAAACGCCCCTGACGGCGAGTATCCCGAGATCGGAAAAGGTCCATTGAGGCTTGTTATCGCTGAAAATTCCAATGTTTGATCCAGGTCCGAAACCCAGAGCCAGCAATGATTTTGCAACCCGGTTGGTGATGTCGGAAAGCTCCTGCCAGTTATAGCTTTTGTATTCCCTCGCTCCGGATTCCTTATAACGGAATACCTCCCGCATGCCATAACGTGCCGCACTGTTATGCATCATCTCAACCAGGTGTTTTTCCATCAAATGTTATGTTTTACTCTGCAAAGCTCCGACATTTCGTTGAAGTTACAAAATGACATATGTCAGATATATTAAATTACGGTATCGGATTAACCAGATTTGACATAAATGATTTGGTTTCAGTCTCTAATTAAATTATTTTTGAATTTCTGTTTGGTTTGCTCTGAAATAACTCCTGTGTCGGAAAATAGTATCGTGCCCGGGGCATTGAGGATATCAGTCTGTCGGTTAAGAAGGGAGAATTCTATGGCTTCATAGGCCCAAACGGGGCCGGGAAATCTACCACCATCCGCATTCTGTTAAACCTGATATTCCCAAGCTCGGGAAGCGCAACGATCTTTGGCCTTGATGTGGTGAAGGATTCCAAACAGATACGAAGGCGGCTGGGTTATGTTCCTTCCGATGCCAACCTGTACGATACCATGAGGGTTAACGAATTCCTCAGGTTTGGAGCGGCATTCTATGGGGGGACCCACAGCGAAGACAGGATACGTGAACTGGCCGGATTGCTGGAACTCGACCTGGAGCGTAAGATCCCGGAGCTATCCACAGGCAATAAAAAGAAAGTGAGTATTATACAGGCCCTGGTTCATCAGCCCGACCTGCTTATTCTCGATGAACCCACGACCGGACTGGATCCCCTGATCCAATCCCGCTTGTTTAACCTGCTCACCGAGGAAAACAAAAGGGGGGCTACTGTATTTTTCTCTTCCCACGTCCTCAGTGAAGTGCAGGCTTTGTGCCGCAGGGTGGCAATCGTCAAAGACGGAAGGATCATCAAATCGGATGAAATTACGGCTCTCAGGGATAGACAACTGAAGAAAGTGAGGGTCTTGTTTTCGGATGAAATCGTTCTTCGGGAACTGAATGTCAAGGGCATTGCATCATTTCATACAGAAAGCCCAAAAAGCATTGTGTTCATGTTTTCGGGCGACATTAATGAGTTAATACAGAGTTTGTCTGTGTTAAGGTTAGAAAACCTGAGCATTGAAGAACCTCCGCTTGAAGAGATCTTCCTTCATTATTACCGGTAAAACAGCTTAAAACAATGAACCGGATATTGTTTCATATGGATATCTTTTTTACCATGTCCTTATTCCGCAGCGTACTCGAGTACCAGCAGCAGATCATGGGAATGGTAAAACTTGTGCCCATGGCGGCGATGAAAGCGAGAGGATTCGGAAATATCAACGATATTTTTTCGGGCCTGGGATTTTACGCAGCAAACAATATCGTTTATATGATGCTGCTTGGGAGTATCTATTCCATGGTACTTACATCCAATATCCTGTTAAAAGAAGAATACGGCAAGACAGCCGAATTCCTGATGTCGAGGCCTGTAAGCCGGGATGAGATTTTTGCCAGTAAAATGGCAGTTGCGTTTCTGAACATTGCATTGCTTAATCTGCTGGCCGGGTTCATCAGCTTTCTTTCTATTGAAATTTTTAAATCGGGGGATTTCAGGATACAGCCATTCATGATACTTACCCTGTATACCTTCCTGCTTAACCTGTTTTTCGGGGCCCTGGGGCTTTTGGTTGCAGGCCTTATAAGAAGAGCAAGGCCCGTGACTTTCTTTTGTGTAGGACTGGTGCTGGTGCTTTATTTCCTTTTTACCATTTCGCGTCTGAGCGGCGTTAACGGAGATTTTGGATATGTGAGCCCGTTCAAATGGGTGAATGTTGAAGTGCTTAATCCCTCATACGGTGCGGAGTTCTGGAGAATTTTTCTTTTCCTGGGGCTCACCGTCCTGCTTGTTTTTCTTTCAGGATTCCTTTACCGCAAAAAAGATATTCTTACCTGATTAAAATATGGCCGGCCGGAGCAATGCCCCCGGCCAGCCATTAGTAACCCGGTTGAATCAGTCAATCCTTCTTACTGAACAATTGACCTGATCTCCGAATCGTAACTTTTAATCATATCCATCCATTCATCCATGGCAGTCTGCCAGGAACCTGCACCGTATAACTTTTCATAGGTAGCCTTGGGTCCCGGATCCTTCTGCCATTCATCGTAAGAGTTGAAACTCCAGATAAGTCCTACATCTGCACCGTCCTTGGAATGAAGGTTGTTCTCGAGAACAATAAATGCAGTTGTTCCAAGAGATTCATACACCTTCTTCAGCTTCTCACACAAAGCCTTGAACCTGTAATACTGTTTAGGCTTCAGGTCAACGCTCCAAATCTCATAATGCTTCGATTTCTTAAAGATATCCCAGCCGTAAGAAAGATCGGTATTATAATTCCATAAACCTGTGCCACCGTATTCCTGGACCAGGGGATCAATGGTTGCGCTCCAGTCTGCATCATGTCCGCTTTCCTTGGAAGGCCGGGTATCAAGGGAAGTGTAAGCAACCGGACCCATAACCCATACATACCATCCTGTCTGCGGACCGTAATCGATCTTTCTTAAACCGGCAACATATGGTCCATCCTGGTGAAACTTCTTATTATGGGCAAGCACTGCAGCTTCAAACTTATCCTCCATCCCTCTCTTGGGAAGCATCATCTGGCTTTCAATCACCAGTGGGGTGCTGCCTGTACCTGTCTGGGCATTGGAATTGATTGCAAAACATAATGCAACCAGCACCATTATCATATATTTTTTCATTTAAATGTTGTTAAATTAATACTCCATTAATTGCAAATAATGGCGCAAGATACAACATTTATTATCTTAAGTCAATCTAAATAAAAATAATATCAGGAAAAATCAGAACTCGTCGGGCAGGGCTTTCAGTTGTTCGTAAGTGAAAACAGGACCGTCCTTGCAGATGTAAGTGCTGCCTATATTGCAGCGGCCGCATTTTCCAAGCCCGCACTGCATCTTCATTTCAAGGGTTGTGATCACATCCTTCGGGGCAAATCCGAGACGGTCCAACGATTGCAGCGTATATTTGATCATGATCGGCGGTCCGCAGGTGATCACCTTGGTATTGGCTATCTCGGGTTTCACCACTTCTTCAAGGATCTTGGGAACCACCCCGACATTCTCCTTCCAGGTATCCTCAGGTTTGTCAATGGTAAGCACAACTTTAATGCTTGTGTTTTTCTTCCATTCCTCTATTTCCTCCTTAAAACAAAGGTCTGCGGATGTGCGGGCACCGTATAGTATGGTGAAGTCCTTGTAATCGCCCCGGTTGTCAATACAGTATTGTATCAGTGAACGCAGAGGCGCCAGGCCAATCCCTCCGCCAACGAAAAGCAGGTTCTTCCCTTTGATGTCCTCAAGGGGGAAGCAGTTGCCGTATGGGCCCCGGATCCCGACATCATCGCCTTCCTCAAGATCGGAATGGATATCGGCAGTAACAATTCCTGCCCTTTTGATGGAACAATCAAAGTATCCTTTGCGGGTGACTGATGAGGAAATACAGAATGTACATTCACCTGAACCCAGGAGGGAAAATTCCACAAACTGACCCGGCTGCCAGCTGAATTTTTCCATAAGACTGTCATCCTTGAATTTCATCCTGTATGTTCGAACATCAGGTGTTTCCTGGATAATCCGGTCTATCCTGGCGAGGGAGGGAACTAATAATGCTTCCATAAATACTTTTCTTTATATTTTTTAAATTGTGATTCTGCGGGTATTCACACAAGCCGCATCGGGTTAAGGGAGTGGAACCGTATCAGCCGTGTGAAGTTACGAGCATGATCACACTTCTGTCGGTGCCGCGGCAACGTGATTAACAACCTCAAAGATGGAAATGTTTACCGGGCAGGAGATCGCGCAATGGCCACAGCCTACGCACAGATTTACGCCAAACCTTTCCTTATAATACACGAACTTATGCATAGACCTTTGCCTCCAGCGCCGGTATTTGGCCGGGCGTGGATTATGACCGCCTGCCTCCAGCGTGAAGTACACGTTGTTACAGGAATCGTAGCTTTTGTAACGTACTCCCGTGTCCTTAATCTTCTCGTCGCTGATCTTGAAACAGTGACAGGTCGGACAAATGAAAGCGCAGGTGTTGCAGCTGACGCAGTTGCGTGTAGCTTCCTCAAAAGCTGTCGAATCAAACCGTTTGGCCATTTTCTCATTGACATCCTTATAGTCCATCTTCAGGCGGAATGAAGTCATAAACCCCTCGTACTGCTTCTTCATTTCCTCCCCGGCACTGGGTGCTGGGCTCTGGGATCCGGGTGCCGGGTTCTGGTTGAGAAAGTTTTCGCCTTTTTCAGTTCGGGCCTGGATGTAAATCTTTCCGTCGGGCCCGCTGACAATCGCCACATCCATCGCATCAAGATTTTCCACATCGTAATCGAGTGAAGTGCAGAAACAATGGGTGTCGGCCTTGTCGCAGCGTGTTGAGAATATCACAGTATTGCTTCGGCGCTTCAGGAAGTCACTGTCGATATAATCCCATTTATTCACTGCTTCGAGTACCTGCAACCCGCGGGCATCGCAATGTTTCACACCAAGGATAACGCGCGGTCCTGCAAGCTGATCCTGCTCAGTTTCATGGATGGTGGTCCCTGCACTGGTTGCTTCATACTTTATGATCTTTGAAGAACGCGGAAAAAACAAGGGCTTCACGCTCATCGTCATGGCTATCGGCGAATCGGGATCACATTCTTCCAGGGATGAAACTTTTTTATAATCATACTTCCCGAATTTCTCAACGGGAGCAAAAGTCTCATGCTTGCTGATAATGGCTTCGTACAATTTCTGCAAGCCATTTTTATCGGTAACAAAGGTTGAAAAGCTCATAATCTGTCGTAACACAGCGGACAGGAATGCCTGCAGGCGTTGCAGCGGATGCAGTTATCGAAAATCTCTTCGAAATATTCCCTGCGCTCGACAAGGCCTTTGGCGGCAAGCTCTGTGATATCTGCATTTACGATATAATCCTTTTTTCCCTTAGGTGTTCCCAGCATCTCATCAAACACCACTGCATCGGGAACGATGCATTCCATGCAGTTCTGCATTTTCTGTCCCCTGTCATCGACAACCCCTTCGCAGGCAATGCCAATGATGTAGAGTTTATCGCGCTTCACCTGGTTCTCGGTAAGAAGGAGGTTGAGAGAACGGCTGTCGCAGCCTTTCACAACCAGTCCCACCCGCTTTCCCCGGGTATGGTCGGCTTTCAGGTAGTTCGACAGGTTGAACACCGATTTTTCAGTAAAAACCAAGGCCTGCACTTCCTTCGGATCGGTAATCACGACAGGAACCTGGTTGTCGTCAAAGCCATTCATGCAGTAACCGACGAATACGTCGATTTTATCATCTGCAAACAGCTTTGACGCAATGTCCTGGATCTGTTTCGAGTAGTCCATTATTTGTTGAAATTTTCTTTTTTATACAAATGAAGAGGACCGAGCTTTACAACATCTTCGGTCACTTTTTTAACGACCTGGGCGAATTTGGCGCCTTCGGCAGCCGAAACCCAGCTGAACTGAACCCTGTGTTCATGGAAGCCTACCATCTTCAATAACTCCTTTGTCACAAGGAAACGCCTGCGGGCATAGTAATTCCCGCTGATGTAATGGCAATCGCCCGGATGACAGCCCGAGATCAGCACGCCATCCGCAGTGGTCTGTAAGGCTTTAATGATAAACCAGGGATCAACGCGCGAAGAACAGGGGACACGGATGATGCGGATGTTTGGAGGATATTGCATACGGGATGTACCTGTAAGGTCCGACCCTGCATAGGAACACCAGTTGCAGAGAATGCCCACGATCACCGGCTTCCAGTCGGGAGGGGCAAGCAGTTCGGGCTTTTCAATGCTTACGATCTTGTCTTTTACTTCTTCCATCAGATGGCAACTATCTCGTTAATGATTTGGGGATCTGTAAAACCGGCCAGGTTAATGGCCATGGAACGGCAGATGGCAACGCAGGAACCGCAACCCTGGCAAACGCCTTCGTTGATCTTGGCTACAGTGCGCATTTCCTTTGCACCATACCCGAGGGGGATATCTTCTGTAACGATTGCCTGGTAAGGACAAACCTTAATACAATTCTGGCAGCCGCTGCAAAATTCTTTGTTTACGGTTGAGACCATCGGGTCTTTCTTGATGGTGTCTCCTGCAAAAAGTCCGCATACCTTGGCCGCACAGGCCGATGCCTGCGCAACAGTCTCGGGAATATCCTTTGGGGCCTGGGTGCAGCCTGCAAGGAAAATGCCTGCCTTGGCTGTCTCAACCGGGCGTAACTTCGGATGGGCTTCGGAAAGGTAACCGTATTTGTCGTATGAAATTCCAAGAAGCCTTGCGAGGGCCGGGTTTTCCTTGTTATGAAAAATTGCAGTGGCGAGAACTACAAGATCGGCATCAACTACGACATCCAGACCAAGTTGTCCGTCTTCTCCGCGGACCATCAGCTTCTCCCCTTTCTGATAGATCTTGGAAACACGTCCGCGGAGGTATACCGCCCCGGTCTCGACCTGGGCCCGGTTCACGAA
>JAPLDN010000212.1 GCA_026391755.1 Bacteroidota bacterium | reverse complement strand
CAAGTTTGTCGTTTGAGACATTAAGATTAGTGATTGAATCGTGCAATTTTTCGATAGTAAACGGCAGGCACATTTCAGGTTCAGCCAGGCCTTTTACTATAGCAATTGCATGTTCAACACAGGTATCATACCCGCATGTACCGCAGTTAAGGTGGTCTTCGGGTTTAAACTTTCCCATCGCATGAAGGGCTTCAAGTATTTTATCTTCGGAAGGGATCTCGAAGCGGCGGTCTTCAGGACTGAATTGCTGGGAAAAGTCCAGCCCTTTGAACTCCTGAACCTGCTTTTCCCATTCTTCCTTGTCGGCCGATGCCAGTTTTTTTGTTACGTATTCTCCAACAGCGGCACTTCTTGCAAAGCGCTTTCCCCCGGGCGAAGTCCCGGGTCCCATTATACATCCCTCGCAACAGAGCAACATCAGGTTTTTATTCCTGATAAGGCCTTCTTCAAATTCCCTTACAGCTTCCTTGAAATTCACTCTTCCTTCGGCGATTACAACCTGCTCTTCAGGAATGGTTTCTTTGGAATTGGCTGTAAAGTAAAGCCCTCTGCTGATCGGGAAGATTGTCCCTGAGTTCCCTGAAGGTCAGCACTTCATCAACTTCCTCCGCCTCAGCTTTCTTAGCAAAGCAGGGACCAATGAAAACAACCTTGAGATCATTCCCATACTTCTTTTTCATGATCCTTGTCATTGCCAGCATAGGTGAGGCAAGGGGTGCGAGGTAGCTCACAAGCTCCGGATGGTAGTGCCTGATGAAATATACGATGGCCGGACAATCGGAGCTGATCTGGCCAAGTCCGTTAGAATTCTTTATACTGGTTTCATATTCCCTGGCCACCATGTCGGCCCCGAAAGCAACCTCAGCAACATAATCGAACCCAAGAGACCGTATCATTCCAACAAGCATACGGTAATCGGGGACATCGGTGAATTCGGCTGGAAAGCTTGGCGCAATGCAGGCGGCAATTTTTTTATCAGACTTAAGAAGCTCGTTCACTTCATCAATTGAACGAAGAGGGTATTTTGCCCCCTGGCTGCATACTTTTACACAGTTTCCACAGCCTATGCAACGTTCATTGATTACTTCAGCCTGGGTCTTGATAATCTTAATAGCTTTTACCGGGCATTCTCTTACACAGGTATAGCAAACACGGCATTTATCCTTAACCGTAAAAACGAGTTGCCTGTGATATGCATGGCTCATATTATTGCTGGTTTTGGTTGATCCTTGTGCAAAATATCCCGGTTCATGGCACTGTTGGGTTTGGAAAGGAATTTATCGAAAAGCTCAGTTACGGTTGGGTTTTTATGAGCCATTTTCACCATCTCTTCCTCGTCAATATCATAAAGCGCCTTCATCCTGGCTTTCAGGCTCTTTTCATCAAGACCGATCTGCTGGCCACCGCCATTGATACAGCCATTCGGACAAGCCATAACTTCTACGATCTGAAAGTCATCACGACCGCCGGCAATCTCATCAAGAAGTGCAATGGCATTGGCCAGTCCGCTGACAGCAACCACATTTACCGCTTGTTTGTTGATTTTAATCCTGGCTTCTTTCCTGGATTTCAGGCCTCTCAGGTCATTAATTTTAGCAGGGTTCAGGTCTTGTCCTGTACTCATGAAGCTGATCGTTCGCAGCAAACCTTCGAGGTGCCCTCCCGAAATCCCGAATAACCTTCCGGAGGAACTGCTCAGGCCGAAAGCTGTGTTTGAGGGTTCGGTTTCAAGGTTACCTAAATCGATCCCGAGAAACCTGATCATCCTTATGAGTTCCCTGATGGTCATAACAGCATCTACTGATTTGTTCCCTGAACCGTCGGCCTCGGCTTCAGCCTTTTTTGCAGTGCAGGGCATTACTGAAACTACAAAGACTTTCTCGGGTTTAATGCCGGCACTGCTTGTAATATATTGCTTAATAACCGTTCCCATGATTTGCTGAGGGGATTTCAAGGGCGATAAATAGTCTTTGAACTCAGGCCTGAAGACTTCAATATATCTTACCCAGGATGGGCAGCAGCTTGTGAAAAACGGGAATTTTTTATTTTCAGGCTGGCGCTCAAGGAAAATGGCAGCTTCTTCCATTATGTTTATATCGGCCGCAAAGGAGGCGTCGAAACTCTGCCTGAATCCCATTTTCCTGAATGCAGAGCGTAAAAGATTCATGACATCTTTGTTGGATTTCAATCCAAACTCTTCCGCAATCGCTGCAGGAACTGTTGGGGAAAACTGAATCACCGGGTAAAGTTCAGGGTTTCCCAGGGCTTCAATTACCGACTGAAGTGCCTTCCTTTCGGTAAGGGCGCCGGTAGGGCAAGCCATTATACATTGCCCGCATTTGACACAGGCATTGAAATTCAACCCTTTGTTGTATGAAGTCCCTATTCTTGTAGACGAGCCCCTTCCTATTGCATCGATTGCTGCTACTCCTATAACTTCCCGGCAAACCCTGCTGCAGCGTCCTCAAAGGACACATTTTGCAGGATCCCTCTGGATTGAAGGACAGGCTTTATCGATCTGGATGGGTTTATATTTGCTGATATATTTTCTGTCCCTGACCTGGAGCTCTTCCGACAAACCCTGAAGTTCGCAACTTCCATTCCTGTCGCAATAAAGGCAGTCATCGGGATGATTTGCCAAAAGCAGTTCAACAAGAGTTTTCCTTGCTTTGAGCACCCGCGGGGAATGGGTATGGATCTGCATCCACTCTTCGACCTGGTGGGAACAGGCCGGGACAAGGTGGGATAAGCCTTCCACTTCAACAACACACATGCGGCAGGCCCCGCTCGGCGAAAGACTGCTCAAATAACAGAGTGTGGGGACTTTCACGCCAATGCGGTTCAATACCGTTAATATGGTTTCTCCGCGTTTGGCGCTGACCTGCTGGCCGTTTATTTCGATATTAAGAAGCATAATCCGCTTATTTAAAATAGATTGCGCTGAATTTACAGGTGTCAAAGCAAATCCCGCAACCGGTGCATTTGGATTCTATAATGAAATGGGGCTGTTTGAGTGAACCGATTATAGCGTTTTCGGGGCATTTCTTCTGGCAGATATTGCAGCCGTTGCAAAATTCCACATCGATAAAGAACGTACGCAGGTCGTGGCATACACCAGCCGCACATTTCCTGTCGAAAATATGTTCTTCAAACTCTTCCCTGAACCATTTCAGTGAACTGAGTACAGGGTTGGAAGCATTTTGTCCTAGGCCGCAGAGTGAAGTGTCGCGGATGACCTCTGCAAGACTTTCAAGCTGGACTACGCCCTTGAACCGTTCCAGGGTCTCATGCGTGGATTCTTCCTTTGGCCTTTTTGTAATGCCTTCCAGAATATCCAGCATTTTCCTAGTCCCTTCCCTGCAAGGAATACATTTTCCGCAACTTTCATTTTGCAGGAAATCCATGAAATACCTGGCAAGATTTACCATACAGGCTTTTTCATCTAGGATAATGAGCCCGCCTAAACCCAGGGTAGCCCCTATCTCGGAGAGAGATTCAAAATCAATCGGGGTGTCAAGACTGGCAGGTGGCAGGCATACTCCTGCAGGTCCGCCTAAATGGACAGCTTTTAATGCCTTTCCATCCTTTACTCCCCCTGCAATATTGTATATAATAGACGAAAATGTAGTTCCCATAGGCACTTCTATGAATCCTGTTGATACGGATTTGCCTGCAACAGAAAACAATTTAGTCCCCTTTGATGTTTTTGTACCAAGAGATTTAAACCAGGAAGGACCGTTTTCAAGGATTCCTGGTATATTTGCAAGTGTCTCAATATTATTGATCACTGTAGGTTGTCCCCAAAGACCTTTTTCGGCAGGGTAGGGTGGTTTTGAGCAAGGCAATCCTCTCTGACCCTCAAGGCTGGCAACCAGTGCAGTTTCCTCACCGCATACAAAAGCTCCTGCTCCCTGGCGAATGCTTACCGAAAGGTTGAACCCGCTGCCGAAGATATTCTCACCCAGCAGACCATATTCTTTTGCCTGTTTGATTGCCGTCTCGAGAATATTCAGGGAGTTCTCATAGTCGCTCCTGACATAAATTATTGCCTGGCTTGCCCCGATGGCATAAGAGGCAATGGCAATTCCTTCGAGGACCCGGTGAGGGT
>JAPLDN010000321.1 GCA_026391755.1 Bacteroidota bacterium | reverse complement strand
CCGAGGTTGTGCCGCGCACATGGACAACAATTTCCCCTCCCGGTTTTCCTGAAGGTTGCACTACGTCAACACCTGCTGCTTTTCCCTGCAGGGCTTGTGCAGCAGAAGTGATAGGCCTGTCTTCGATATCCTTCTGATCCACTACAGAAACGGCAGTAGTGAGGTCTTTTTTAACCTGGGTGCCATAACCGATTACGACAACTTCATTCAGAACACTAACGTTCTCATGCATAACAACATTAATACTGGTCTGATTCTCAACCTTGATATCCTGTGAGATATAACCAATATAACTGAATTTCAACACCCCTTTCTCGGCATTGATCTGGTAATTCCCGTTTCCGTCGGTGGTTGTACCTTTGGTCGTTCCCGCCAATTGGATCGTAACGCCGGGTAACCCAATACCATCGGCGTCGGTGACTTTACCTGTAATAAGCCGGTTTTGGGCAAACACAGATAAAGACAAAACGGCAAAGAATAAAAGTGTAAAATGTTTCATCATGAGTGGAGGTTTTAAAGATTTTGAATTTTAGGATGTCCATATAAAATCAAGAGTGAGACAGTTCCCTGCTCACTCTTGATTTTAACTGAACAATCAGATCGTTTTTTGTTTAACGCTCCAGAACTGTTGACCAAGCTGAGGAACCGTCGTGAGCTGCAGAAATATCTACTGAAACAAACAAATACTCTTTTGTTCCGGTGTTGGCATAACCCATAACCGAGTATGTATTTGTTGCCGAGCCGAAATTAGGTGCTAGTGTGTTGTCAGTGTTTTCACCACCCTTAACACCACTTGCTACACCATTGTATCCTTTGTAGAAACCAAGGAACGCTGCAAAACCAGTGCCGTTTGTGAGTGTAATGATTGGATTGGCAGTACCGGTGCCAGGAGTAAACACATAAGTATGCGTTGCACAACTTCCAAAAGCAGCTCCGGGGCTTGCAGCGATGTCAGCATCTGACCAGCAGCCGTTGGGTGTTCCGAAATAACCATCATTCCTTGCATTGCCATTTGTGGCATAAACGAAGTGTCCGCCTGCGCTGAAGGTAAATGTATTTGTCGGCATACAGGTCCAGTTGTCGGTTCCTGTTCCACTTTCCAACATAGCCTTTGTTACATGCCACCAGTCGTTTTTGCCGAGGCCTGAACCAACGAAGACGGCATAATCATCTATACGTACTTTCCATGCTGCTCCCTGCAGGATTGCATCTGTAAGAGGCGTCGTGGAAACAAAGGCAACAGAAGTTGCTGTTGTGCTGCCATTCGTATTTGTTGCGGTCAGTACAATAGTGTAAATGCCATCTGCTGCATATGTATGAACCGGGCTGGCTGCGGTTGAGGTTTGTCCGTCACCGAAATTCCAGGAATAAGAATCAGCTCCTGTTGATGTGTTGGTGAATGTAACGGTAAGCCCGCTTATTACCTGTGTGAAACCGGCAACTGGTTTTTTCCCGGGTATGGGAGGCTCATCATTAGGATTGTCATAATGCATCAGGACAAATCTCCAGTAACCGCCGCTCTGAGCAGGATCCCACCTGTATACGCCTTCGATGATCAGGGTGTCAATTGGTCCTTCGGTCAGCTTGATGATCTTATAATGAACTGAATCGAGAGGAACTTTAGTTTCAGAACCATTGCCTAATTTGAAAAAGCCTGCGAAAGCACCTTTTCCAAGTGTTGTCAGCGTTGAGCCGCCAGGCAATACTCTCATTGCGTAAGTATGAGTTCCACCGCCCCATGCGCTAAGATCTTCGCTATTTGGTCCTAACATGCTTGAAGTATCACCACAAACACCGGTGGGATCTGCAAAAATCCCTCCTTCACGCCAGAAATCTCCATGAGCATTAAAGACCATAGTACCACCATTGCGGTAGAAGGTCCATTCATCATTAAGCTGGCAAGGACGATTGGCCAGTTCATCATTGTCTTTGCCAACTGCCCACCAGATTGTTGAGTGGTCTTCAGGTCCGCATTCGAGAGGATAACGACCTGTGGAAGTCTGACGTAAAAGCTTCCACGTCTTAGATACCGTTCCGGCCAGTTTGGTAAGCTCAGCATTCGGATCGGTGATAGTAAGGCTGGCGGTATATGAATTTTTCGTTGAACCGTCAGTGGAAGTTGCTGTTAGGACTACAGAATAAGTTCCAATAGCGGCATAGACATGAGACGGATTGGTCTCACTTGAAAGAGCAGAATTATCACCAAAATTCCATGAAAGTGATGAAAAGTTTGCTGATGCATTCTTGAAATTGATTTTAAGAAAGTTCGACGCATCTACCGAGAATGTAAAGCTGGCGATGACGTCCGGTGTTGTTTCTTTTTTCTTGCAGGAAGCTAGAAGGACAAGGACCATTACGATCAACATCGTCCAGGAATACTTGGGAACGTTTTTCATTTTTGTAAGGATTTTAAATTAGTAATCAGATTATGTAAGGCAAATATAGTACAGATCAAGAAGTTTAACAAATCATAATAAAAAAAAATGTGATTTTTGACTCTTAAAGCGAATAAAGTATCCTTTAATCAACAAATACCGCCTCGTTCCGGGGACTGGAATAGTAAAATCCTCAAACCTTAAGGAAAATCTTCTTCCTGTAAAGAAAATAAAGGAAAAACCACTTGACCAGGATTATGCTGAGCTGGTAAAAAACAGGCTTGAAACTACCCAGGGAATCTGCAAACCCGTGAATGAAGATATTGGCAATGATACCAAAATCGAATATCCCCTGGACCACATAAATGGTTATCGGGTTTAATCCGATAACAATAAATGGGAATGCCCATTTTTTATAGCCTTTTACATCGATGATCCAATAAAAAGCGCATAACAGTAAAAAGGAAATTCCAGAGGTCAGCAAAACGTAGGAGCCTGTCCATAAATACTTATTGATCGGGAAAACCAGGCTCCATAATAATGCGACCGCAATAAACGAAACCCCTGCTATAACAAGATTCCTTATCTTTTTCATTTCATGTTCGACACCTAAAAGCCAGCGGCCTGCCATAACCCCGAACAGAACATTGGTGATCGCAGGGAACATGGTAAGGATACCTTCATTATCGCCATAGGTGTAACAACAGAAAGACCCGGGCAGGAACTTACGGTCGATGTAACCGCAGAGGTTACCTTGAGGGCTGAGGTCATAGGCATGGAATCCGGGTGCCGGGACCAGCAACAGGATAAGCCAGTAAATTATGAGGATGGATGCGGCCCAGACCAGCTGTCCCTTATTTTTAAAATTCATTACAATGAGGGAGGCAAAAAAATAGGTAACCCCAAATCGTTGCAATACCCCCGAGTAACGTTGCCCCGCGAAATCAAAGTTGAACAAGCCATTATAGACCAGGCCCAGAAATACCAGGAGCAAGGTTCTTCTTATTATATGATAGTATAATTTTTCGCGTGAATCCCCGCGTTCCAGGCGGCGGGTTATTGATAAGGGCATTGCAACACCCATGATAAACAGGAATAAGGGGAATATCATATCATAAAAGCGAAACCCTGCCCAGGCCGGATGATCCAGCTGGGTCGCAAGCCGGAGGCAGAAGGGGGTGTTTATAAATGTTAGCAGGGCAACGAAGAATGCATCCCCGCTTGATATCCAGAACATGTCAAAGCCTCTTAAGGCATCTATGGAAACAACCCGTTGCGATTGTTTGCCGGTTTTTAATTCACTCATGCTGATGGTTTTTATGTGTTTCAGATTATCCCGGATCCCTCAATCTCCTGAATAATTGAATCAATTTCCTGTAATGATCCCGCTGTAACCAGTTTCACCCTGAAAGGCCTGAACCCGGCAATCTCTTTGAAATACCCGCTGTACATCTTACGCATCTCAAATACCGTGGCCCGTTCGCCTTTATAGAGAAAGGATTTTTCAAGGTGTAAGCGCAGTATTTTTATTCTTTCGTTAACGGATGGCGGAGCTGGTATGCGGCCATTCTCCAGGAATGCCTTCACCTCAGAGAATATCCACGGATTGCCTACGGCCGCCCGGCCTATAAGTATGCCGTCAACGCCATAGCGGTCTTTCATCTCCTTTGCTTTGGGACCTGAATCGATATCGCCGTTGCCGAAAACAGGGATGGTCATGCGGGGATTGTTTTTCACCTCACCTATCAGGGTCCAGTCGGCCTTGCCTCCGTAAAGCTGAGTCCTGGTGCGGCCGTGAATGCTAATTGCCCTGATTCCTGCATCCTGCAGACGTTCTGCAATATCAATAATTTCAAGATGCCTGTCATCCCATCCGAGCCTTGTCTTGGCAGTAACCGGCAACTTCGTGGATTTCACAACAGCCCCGGCCATAGCGATCATCTTCGGGATATCCTGGAGCAGGGCAGCCCCTCCACCCTTCATCACAATCTTCCTCACGGGGCAGCCGAAATTCAGGTCGATGAAATCAGGCCCCGCATCCCCGGCAGCCTCCGCGGCTTTCATCATGGATTAAATGTTTGAACCGAAGATCTGAATGCCGATAGGCCTTTCTTTCGGTTCAAACTGCATTTTCATCCTGCTTTTCCATGCATCGCGGATGAGCCCTTCGGATGCCACGAATTCGGTGATCATCACATCCGCCCCGTAATCCCTGCAGATTGAACGGAATGGTGAATCGGTCACATCCTCCATGGGTGCAAGGATTACAGGAAATTCACCGACTGCAATCTCACCTATCCTGACCAAAATGTATTATTTTAGCGCAAAAATAGCTAATTCATTAACATCTGATGAAGCAAGCACTTTTTGCCAACCTTACTCCCTTCAGCCGGCTGGTCTTTGCCATCGCCCTGACGTTCTCATGTTTCATACTTCTCTTTTTCTTATCCCTGCTGATCGCAATGCCGCTATTCCATATGAACCTGGCGGGAATTCTCGGGATCCTGAATCAAACCGATAACCCCAGGGCCCTTGCCCTGCTGAAATATTTCCAGGTCACACAGTCTTTCGCCTTGTTCATTGTTCCTCCGGTACTGATAGGGTATCTTTTTGAGCGGAATTCCTGGTCCTACCTTCGCGCAAATACCACAGTCGCCGGAACCCTCTGTTTTATTGTATTCCTGCTGATGTTCCTGTCGCTTCCCTTCATCAACTGGCTTGTCGACGTCAACAAACTGATGAAACTCCCTGCATTCCTCAAAGGGGTGGAGGACTGGATGAAAGCCGCCGAGGAACAGGCGGGTAAGCTTACCGATACTTTCCTTGCCGGGAAATCTTTCGGCAATTTCCTCTTCAACATCTTCATGATGGGTTTACTCCCGGCAGTAGGGGAGGAATTCATGTTCAGGGGATTATTGCAGAAACTGCTTACAGGCTGGATTAAAAATATACACCTTGCAATTTTCATTACGGGCTTCCTCTTTGGCCTGATGCATATGCAGTTTTACGGAATT
>JAPLDN010000367.1 GCA_026391755.1 Bacteroidota bacterium | reverse complement strand
ACATATGACATCTGCAGATTCGAAAAATTATACTCTTTTGAGATAGGGATCAGGAGAAAAGTGAACAGTATGAGATCGTAAAAATCAAATACCCAGCCGGCCCAGCTCATGCCCAGTATCTTGTAATGGACCCTGGTTATGGTCAGGGATTCATTTAACAGTTTCGGCTGCAAGCCTTGAAGATCAGAAACAGGAATGCCTGTCATAGCATACCGGGTTTGGTTCAGGAATAATGTGTTTTACAAACATACATATTTATCTCTTTCCATCAAATACACAAATACGGCCGGGTTCTTTTTAAGTCTCATTTTAGATCCATCACACCCTCTGGGTCTATTTTAATTTGATCTAAACAAACAATCGGTTATTTTATGTCGTACCTTTGCACTTTATTATATTTATCATGAGTTCTTTGAATCTTCAAAATGCGATACCCGAAAATTCCTGGGTGCAGATCGTCAAAAGGTACAACCACCCAAATCAAGTTACAAGCTGGGTGCAGTTATCCACCAACCTCTTTATTTATTCCCTTGCCTGGTTTATAATGTATTTAAGCCTTTCGGTATCATACTGGATCACCCTGGGGCTTTCAATTCCTGCAGCCGGCATGCTGGTTCGAATATTTATCATATATCATGACTTGGGACATGGTTCGTTTTTCCAATCTCATAAGCTGAGTAACAGGATGGGGCTTTTTTTGGGTATACTGACCTTTACTCCCTATTACAGCTGGTCAAAAAACCATTATATCCATCACGAAACTGTGGGGAACCTCGACAAAAGGGGAACAGGTGATGTATGGACCATGACCGTGGATGAGTATAAAGAAAGTTCGCGCTGGAGAAAGATCGTGTACAGGTTTTACAGGAACCCTGTTACCATGTTCGGGATCGGGCCTCTTTATGTATTCCTTATCGGCAACAGGTTCACTAAAAAACATATGGACAGCAAAGGGAGGATGGGCGTATATATTACCAATGCAGGCCTTCTGCTGTTTGCCGTTTCAATGAGCATGCTGATTGGCGTGAAAGCGTTCATCCTGATACAGTTTCCCATTATTTACATTGCAGGCATCCTTGGGTTCTGGCTTTTTTATATTCAGCACCAATTCAACCCCACTCTCTGGACCAGGAACGGGAACTGGAATTATAAAAAAGTGGCCCTGGAAGGAAGTTCTTACTATGAGCTCCCCCCTGTCCTCCAATATTTCACAGGCAATATCGGGTTCCACCATATTCATCATCTCAGCCCTCTCATTCCAAATTATAACCTCTCGAAATGCCATCAGGAGAATGCCCTGTTTAACGGTATAAAACCCCTCAGGTTCTGGCCCGGTTTTAAAACAATCACCTTTCGTTTATGGAATGAAAAAACCCGGGAAATGATCAGTTTCAGGAAGCTGAAATTCAGCTGAATGCTTAATTATTTAATTTGTCTTTTTCAAATTAATTAATACTTTTGCTGAAAGCCCTATGATTCATTGAAGCTCTACATCAAAAATATGGTTTGCATCCGTTGCAAAATGGTTGTAAAGACCGAGTTGAAAAAGCTGGGCGTACATTATGTTGCTGTAGATTTGGGTGAGGCTGATATTAAGGATGATATTTCAGAAGAGCAACTGGCAAACCTGGATATTGCCTTGAGAAAGTCTGGGCTTGAATTGATGGATGATAAAAAGAGCCTGCTGGTCGAAAGGATCAAAATGGTCATCATCGAACTGGTCCATTATACCGAAGACCAGATCAAAATAAATCTTTCAGATTACCTGGCCGAAAAACTCAATCATAATTACACCTATCTCTCCAATCTTTTTACTGAGGTTAAAGGGACTACCATCGAAAAGTTTTACCTGGCCCATAAAATTGAAAAGGTAAAAGAATTACTCGTTTACGACGAGCTTAATCTTACCGAAATTGCCTATAAACTTCATTACAGCAGTGTGGCCCACCTGTCAAACCAGTTCAAAAAGATGACAGGGCTTACTCCTTCCCACTTCAAACAGCTTAAAAACAAAAGGCGTGAGGCATTGGGCAATGTGTGAATAATGTAACTTATTCCTATAATTGTGTAATGCTTCCGGGGATAAAGGTTCTGACCTTTGTTGGGTAATTTAATTTACCCATGAAACCAAATTAATACATGAAGTTGAAAAAGTGAAATCCTTTATTATTGTTGAGATCACTGAATATGTTCCCAATTCGGTAGTCATTAAAACAATAATTAAAGAGACAAGCTGATACGAATAACACAAACTTAACATAGAAACAAATGAAAAAAACGATCTTAACCCTGGCTGTAACAGCAATTGTAGCAGGGACAATGTTAACCGGCTGCCAATCGCAGGCCGACAAAATCAAAGATGCCCAGGCCAAGGTCCAGGATGCGCAGAATAAAGTTGTTGAAGCCAGGTTGGATCTTGACCAGGCGATGAAAGACTCCATTCAGCAATTCATAAAAGAATCTGAAGATCAAATCGCTGCTAATGAAAAAAACATAGCCGAATACAAGGTAAAACTGGCAAAAGATAAAGTGGCAAACAGGGCACAATATGAAAAGAGATTAGCCGAGATGGAACAACAGAACAGGGAAATGAAAAAAAGGCTTGAAGAATTCAGGGAAGATGGAAAAGAGAACTGGGTTACTTTCAGGAATAAATTCAACCATGATATGGTTCAGATGGGAAAATCTTTTCATGATTTCTGGACCGGTAACAGGTAAACAAATATTCAGGGAAGAAATTCATTTAAATCATCATTTTCGTACTTATCATTAAACAATAAATTTATGAACTCAGGAAAAGTATTATTGGGTGTATTGGCCGGTGTCGCGGCAGGCGCATTGATCGGGGTTTTATTTGCCCCAAGTAAAGGCTCAAGAACCAGAAAAAGAATATTGAAAAAGGGAGAGGATTACGCGGATGGATTAAAAGAAAAATTCGGGGATGTTCTCGCCGGTGTTTCTAAAAAAATCGAGAAGATTAAGGCAGATGTCAACGACTTTAAAGAGCAGGCGCATACCCGGACTGAAGAAGTGAAAGAAGAGCTTAAAACTGTCAAGGGCTGAAACGATCAAAAAAACCCAAACCATGGATGATAATGCGAAATTGCTTGAATCCCTGATGATAAAAGTGACCGACTACGGTAAAACAAGCTTTGAGTTAATAAAACTCAAAGCTTTAGATACAGCCACTGGCATTATTTCCTCATTAATTCCTTTTTCAGGGGCATTTGTCATTATTGCCTCCTTCATGCTGTTTGTAAATGTCGGACTGGCTTTTTGGCTAGGGGACATTCTTGGGCAGATTTATTTCGGATTTTTTATTGTAGCTGCTTTTTATCTGGTAATTGGAAGTGCTTTATACTTCCTTACGAAAAATTGGCTGAAAAAGCTTGCCTGTGATTTTTTTATTAAGCAGGTGTTAAAATAAAATGCTATGGAAAAAATCACATCCGTTTCCCGGCTTAAAGATGCAATTCAGCTTTTAGAAGACAGGCAGGCTTTTCAAGGCCAAATGTTGAAGGAACAGGTCTATGGTACTATAGAAGCTCTAAAGCCTGGGAACATCCTTAAAAACACTTTGGCAAATTTAGCCTCAACGCCGAATTTGGTTGATTCGGTTTTAAGCACTGCTATCGGTTTAGGAACAGGATATCTGTCAAAAAAGATAATAGTTGGACCTTCAGGCAATATTTTCAGAAAATTCATCGGAAAAGCTTTTCAGCTTGGTGTCACGGCTTTTATTGCACAACACCCGATTGCTGTTAAATCGGTTGGCAGGTATATATTGCAACATTCTGTACGTAAAAACATTGGAATTCTAAAAAGCCGTGATAGGTAAAGAAATACAATTACCATTCTATGTAAAGGCAATTCTTCTGATCATTGGCTTATTTGCCTTTACAGCGATATTGTACATAGCGCAGGACATTATTGTTCCCCTGATTTTTGCAATCCTGATTGCGATCCTACTACACCCGGTTGTAAATTTCCTCGTTCGGAGGAAAATTAACCGGGTCGTTGCAATTTCAATTACCTTACTCCTTACTTTTATAGTAGTTGCCTCATTTACAGGTCTGGTATTCTCACAGGCAAGCCGGTTCAGCGAATCATGGCCCTTACTGGTTGATAAATTTACAGTGATCCTTAACCAAACTACAAGCTGGATTTCAGGTTACTTTGATATCAACCCGCACAAGATCGATGCATGGATTGCAAAAACGAAAAGTGAACTCATCGATACCAGCGGTTCTGCAATTGGACAAACACTTGTAAATGTCGGCAGTGTCGTTATGGTTCTCCTGTTAGTTCCTCTTTATGTATTTCTGATATTGTTTTACCACCCCCTTCTGCGCGATTTTATTCGTAAGATCTTTGCAAAGAGTGATCCCTTGCAGGTTAATGAAATAGTTACCCAGACCAAAACCGTAATACAACGCTATCTTCTTGGACTGTTTATCGAAGCTGTCCTTGTTGCGGCAATGGATATATCGGCCCTTCTGATACTTGGAATTGATTATGCTATCCTTCTTGGTATTATGGGCGCTTTACTTAATGTCATACCATATATCGGAGGGATTGTGGCAGTTGCAATGCCAATGATAATTGCATTGGTCACAAAAGACTCAGCCTGGTATGCTTTTTATGTTCTTGCAGCCTATTATGCCATCCAGCTGATTGACAATAATTTCATCGTGATAAAGATTGTAGCCTCAAAAGTCAGGATCAATGCGCTTTTCTCGATTATAGTTGTGCTTGTTGGAAATGCACTATGGGGCATCCCGGGTATGTTTCTTTCCTTACCACTCCTGGCAATTGTAAAAGTAATTTTTGACCATATCGAACCCTTAAAACCCTGGGGGTTCCTATTAGGAGATACGATGCCTTCCATATTAAAAGTTAAACTGAAATTTAACAAACCCAAAAATCAAGCTGTATGATAGAGGTTAACAAAGAAGGTGTATTATTAACAAAGACCGATCTGGAGTTTGAAAACGAGGGTGTGTTAAATCCTGCTGTAATTCGGGAAGGTGACAGCGTTATTTTTTTTTACCGGGAAACTTTAGGGTTTTAGTTGTGATAAATACCGATATTTACAGATAATAATAAAATGCAAATGAGCCCCAAGCAATTGAAATCGGCCATATCTTCAAAAGCACAAATTTCAGAATTGGATCCGGATAAATTTCCAATAGTTGGTATTGGTGCATCAGCAGGAGGATTGGAAGCCCTGGAACAATTTCTTGGTTATGTCCCTGAAAACAGCGGAATTGCCTTTGTTGTTATCCAGCACCTGGATCCGACACAAAAAGGCATGTTGCCTGAGTTACTCCAGCGAATTACAAAAATGAAGGTTTTTCAGGTGAAAGACCATATGGCTGTGAAGCCGGACTGCGTGTATGTAATTCCGCCAAACAAAACAATGTCAATATTAAAAGGGGTGCTTTACCTCTTTGAGCCATTGGAAGCAAGAGGATTGCGCCTTCCAATTGATTTTTTCCTGCGCTCTCTTGCCGATGACCGGAAAGAACGAAGCATAGGGCTCATTCTTTCAGGTATGGGTTCCGATGGCAGTATCGGGCTCCGTGCCATAAAAGAAAAGAACGGAAGTGTGATGGTACAGGAACCTTCCAACGCAAAATTCGACAGCATGCCCCGAAATGCCATAGATTCTGTTTTAGTCGATATTGTGGCTCCGGCCAGCGTGTTACCTTCGAGGCTCCTTGAATTCCTTAAGCATATTCCTCTTATCAAATCAGGTCTGAATATTGATATTAAAGATAAAAGCTCCCTCGAAAAGATTATTATCCTGCTTCGGACCTATACGGGTAACGACTTTTCCTTATATAAAAAGAATACGGTGTATCGTCGTATCGAAAGACGTATGGGGGTCCATAAAATTGAAAAGATTTCATCATATGTCCAATTTTTGCAGGAAAATCCCAAAGAAATTGATATACTTTTCAAGGAATTGATGATCGGCGTTACAAATTTCTTTCGCGATCCTGCCTCATGGGAAAAATTGAAAGAGTCGGTTTTACCTGATATTATTTCCAACATGCAGCCAGGTTCCATATTAAGGGCATGGGTACCTGGTTGTTCAACAGGCGAAGAGGCATATTCACTGGCAATAGTATTTAAGGAAGTGCTTGAAAAAATAAACTCTCACGGAGGTTTTTCACTTCAGATTTTTGCCACTGATCTTGACCTTGACGCTATTGAGATCGCCAGGAAAGGAATATTCCCTGCAAATATTGCCGCTGATGTATCGCCAGAACGGTTAAATCGATTTTTCCTGACTACCGAAGAAGGCTATTTCATTAATACTGAAATAAGGGAAACTGTTGTGTTTGCGCAACACAATTTGATCATGCATCCTCCTTTTACAAAGATTGATATCATTTCCTGCCGCAACCTTCTAATCTATATGGAGCCCGAGTTGCAAAAGAAATTGCTGGCTCTGTTTTACTATAGTATGAACCCTAAGGGTATTATGTTTTTAGGAAGTTCGGAAACGCTTGGTACACAAAGTCACCTTTTTACCGCCCTGGATGTTAAATTGAAAATTTTCAAACGGGCTGTGAATAACTTGCCCACTGAGATATTGGATTTTCCTACTGCATTTTCACGGAGCAAATCTCCTACTATTGAAAAACAAACACCTGCCAGATCAATTGCAAATATTCAAACACTTGCCGATCAGTTGCTAATACAACATTTTACTCCTGCGGGTATACTTGTTAACGACAATGGAGATATCATTTATGTTAGCGGACATACTGGAAAATACCTGGAACCCGCAGTTGGCAAAGCCAACATGAATATTTTTGCCATGTTACGTGAAGGTTTGCGTAATGAATTTCCTGTTGCCTTCCGCAAAGCGTTAATGAAAAAAGAAACTGTTTTGTTACATAATATAAAAACAGGTACAAATGGTGGCATACAAATTTTTAATGTCAGCATTCAATGGATTGAGAAACCTGATCTGTTAAGCGGAATGTTAATGATCATCTTTACCGATATTCCTGAAATACCGGAAAGCAACCTTCAGTCGAAAAAAGAGAAGCAAATTTTACCTGTTAGCAGGCAATCAGCACTTGAAAAAGAACTTAAGTATACACGTGAAAAGATGCAGGACACTCTCGAAGAAATGCAGGCTTCGCAGGAAGAACTGAAATCCACGAATGAGGAACTGCAATCTACCAATGAGGAATTGCAATCTACCAATGAAGAACTCACGAGCTCAAAAGAAGAAATGCAAAGCATGAATGAAGAACTTCAAACTTTGAATGCTGAATTGCAGTCAAAGGTGGATGATTTTATGCGAGTGAACAATGACATGAAAAACCTGCTCAACAGCACTGATATTGCAACCTTGTTTCTTGACAAAGAATTGCATATCAGACGTTTTACAATTCAGTCGACTAAAATCTTCAAACTGATAAAAAGCGATATCGGCCGGCCTATTACCGACCTGGTTACCGACCTTAATTATCCCGAATTATCAGCTGATGCACTCGAAGTCTTAAGAACACTTATATTCATACAAAAATCTATTCCTACAAAGGACGGACGTTGGTTTTCAATTCGAATTATGCCATACCGCACCGTTGATGACAGAATAGACGGAGTGGTCATCACATTTATCAATATTTCTGATCTCAAGAAAGTGGAATTGAAATTGCATGAAACAGAACAAATGAATAGTTTGCTCGTAAATTCAACATCAGATATACTGATTAAATTATCGATCGAAGGGAAAATACTGGAGTTTAATCCTGAAGCTGAAAACTTTTTTGGGAGAAAACGTGATGACGTTATTAATCATCATTTTATCCAGACCATTATTCCAGAAAAGTCACAAAACAAAACTGCAACTATTATTAAAAAACTCCTGGACAAATTACAGGATGGCAACTTTAAAATCCAGGTAATAAAAGCCAATGGGAATATACCATCGGTTAAATGCTATGTAAATATACTGCTGAACAACCTCAAAATGGCTGCTGGCATGATTCTATCAATAAAAAAATAAAAGTACCATGAATAAAGAAAAAAGGAATTTTACAGATGAGCAGATGCTTCGCAGAAAAGCTGAAGAACAACTAAGGAAAAATCAAAATAAAGTGGCTAAACCGGTTATAGAGACCGACACGACGAAGTTGCTTCATGAACTGCAGGTGCATCAGATAGAATTGGAAATGCAGAATGAGGAGTTGAGGCAGGCAAATGAAACCGCCGAAATTGCCCTGAAAAAATATACGATGCTATATGATTTCTCTCCTATGGGGTATTTTACACTCGAAAGCGACGGCAGTATCTGCGACCTGAACTTCACTGGTGCCGAAATGCTCGGCGAGAAACGCTTTAGTCTGGTAAATGCGAACTTTAAGCTATTTGTTTCTGAAAAGTCTATAACCGTATTTAATACATTTTTCAGCAAGGTTTTTTCCAGTAACGCCAAAGAATCCTGCGAAGTAATGCTTGGTTATGATCATAATCCTTTAAGTACTGTGTATATGGAAGGTATTGTTACCGGCGAAAACCGGCAATGCCTGTTATCGGTGGTTGATATTTCAGAATTTACAAAATTAAAAAGAATACAATGAAAAAAGTATTGATTGCCCTGGATTATGATCCAAGCGCGCAAAAAGTAGCTGAAACCGGGTTTTCATTAACCAAATCTATGGGAACTGAGGTGATTTTATTGCATATAATATCAGATCCTGTGTATTATTCAACAACGCAGTATTCTCCAATAACAGGGTTCACGGGTTTTTTGGAGACAGATCCGTTGCTGCTAAGCAGTGAGGATGGACTGCGAAAAGCAGCTGAACATTTTCTTGAAAAATTAAAACATCACCTTGGTGATAAAACCATCCAAATCCTTGTAAAAGACGGGGATCCTGCAGAA
>JAPLDN010000344.1 GCA_026391755.1 Bacteroidota bacterium | reverse complement strand
CTCGCATCCATCGATGCATCCACCCTCAAAGCCGTCGGGCAAACCATGCTTACAGTTGCATACGAAGAGCAATAGAAGTTTCTTCGCCTGAACTGGAATTTCCCTGTTCTGCTGACGAAAATTTGCTAAAAACCTGCAGTCTTCGCCTAAAATTCCTATACCGCCCCGCTTCGCGGGTCTCGAAGAGGAGGAATTTTTACGGCTCAGACTTTGATTTTTTCTACGCAAATTTCCTAAGGCATTCACAGGGAAATTCCACCTCAGGCGATGGCAGGTGAAAGCGAAATATTTTGTAAAAGTTGACTTGGTGTTGACAGCGAAGCAACTTACATAAGCGGCCTTGGTTGTAAGGAGCGAAATATATCGCAAAAGTCGCCTTGGCTTATCGAAGCGAAACTGGGAGTTTAAGGAAATTTTGGGAACAATGTAGTTGAGCGCAGATAAGGTGCAGCGACGTTGCGTATATATGAGCGACAGGCAAGCAGCTTTGGGAAGCTGGAAGTGTTACAGCAACTCATTCGCGAGATTCGCGAGATCGGAACGCTCACCCTTCTCAAGCTTCACATGAGCATATAAAGGCGAACTCCTGATCTTGTCGATAAGCGTCGACAGCCCATTCGACTGCGCATCCAGGTACGGCGTATCGATCTGGTGGATATCGCCGGTGAAAATGATCTTGGTGTTTTCGCCTGCACGCGTAATGATCGTTTTGATCTCGTGAGGAGTCAGGTTCTGGGCCTCATCCACGATAAAGCATACATTCGAGATACTCCGTCCGCGGATATAAGCCAGGGGCGTGATCACGAGCTTTTCGTTTTCAACGGCTTCCTGTATCACCTTGTATTCCTTGTCCTTTTCGTTGTATTGGTTCTGGATGAACTTGAGGTTGTCCCAGAGCGGCTGCATATAGGGATCAAGCTTTGACTTGATATCGCCGGGTAAATAACCGATATCCTTATTGCTTAATGGAACAATGGGACGGGCCAGGTAAATCTGCTTGAAATATCTTTTCTGCTCGAGGGCCCCGGCAAGAGCCAACAATGTTTTACCGGTACCTGCTATCCCCTGCAGGGTGACCAGTTTTACATCCGGATTGAGAATGGCATGAAATGCAAACACCTGTTCGGCATTGCGGGGAGTGATTTTGAAACACGAATGTTTTTCTATCTTTTCGATCCGCTCGGTCGCCGGATTGAAAAACGCCAGCACCGAACTTTTCCCATTCTTCAGAATATAATAATGGTTGGGGAGCGGCTTTTTTACACCTATATCTTCGGGAAGGCAAAACCCGGTTTCATACATCAGGTCAATGATTGTTTTTTCGAGACCCTCAACCGTGGTTTTCCCGGCATACAATCCTTCCACATCCTTGACCTTGCCCGTAAGGAAATCGTCCGAGGCAATATTCAACGCCTTGGCTTTCAAACGCAGGTTGATGTCCTTGGAAACGAGCACCACCTTTTTCCCCGGGTTTTCCTGCATCATCATCAGGGCGGCGTTGAGGATCCAGTGGTCGGGCTTGTTCTCGCCAAACACACGGTTGGCGTCGAGGTCGCTGTGCTCATTCATCACAACCTTGAATTTGCCCCCCTTGGTGCCGCCAAGGGAGATCCATTTGGTAAGTGTGGAACGGGCCGAAAGTTTATCCATTATGCGGATGAACTCCCTTGCTTCATAATTAATAGTGTCGTTGCCTTTCTTGAAGTCGTCGAGTTCCTCAAGCACCGTGATGGGTATTGCCACATCATTGTCTTCAAAACTACTGATCGCGTCATGGTTATAAAGGATAACTGAAGTATCCAACACGAAGATCTTCTTTTCTGCAGGTTTCTTTTTTATCATGGAAGATGTTTTGACCGGCATAAAAGTATATGTTTAAATACGGAGAAATGACATCCGCAAAAAGAAAATATAAACAAGGTTTTGTTGGGAAATTTTTTATGGTTAATTCCTTTATCTTTGCCAAAAACCATTAGTTTGCCAGACAATAAACTCTTCCTGCTTGATGCTATGGCCCTGATCTACAGGGCATATTATGCTTTCAAGAACAATCCCAGGGTAAGCTCCAAAGGCGTTAACACTTCGGCTGTCTTCGGATTTGCTAACACCCTCTTCGATGTTTTACGTAAAGAAAAGCCCACTCATATCGGTGTGGCCTTCGATACCATTGCACCAACAGTGCGCCACGGAGATTACGAATTTTACAAAGCCCATCGCGAAGAAACTCCTGAAGACATAATTTCCTCACTCCCACTTATTCACGAACTTCTTCACGCCTTTAACATTCCCGTTCTTTTTGTGGATGGCTTCGAGGCGGATGACGTGATAGGCACACTCGCCAAGCAGGCTGAAGCGGCCGGCTGGATTACTTATATGATGACTTCGGATAAGGACTTCGGACAGCTCGTAAGTGCTACCACACTGATCTACCGTCCGGGAAAATTCGGGGGTGATGTGGATATACTGGGCGTGAAGGAAGTTTGTGAAAAATTCGGGGTAAGCAGCCCCGAACAGGTTATCGACATGCTGGGATTATGGGGCGATGCTTCGGATAACATCCCGGGGATCCCTGGTGTGGGTGAAGTTACGGCCCGTAAGCTGCTGGCTGAATTCGGCTCGGTGGAGAACCTGGTTGAGCATCCCGAAAAAGTCGCTAATGAAAAGTTGAGGCAAAAAGTTATTGAATTCAAAGACCAGGCCCTGATGTCGAAAAGCCTGGCGACTATTATACTTGATGTCCCTATCGCTTTCGAACCCTCGAAACTGATCATGGAAGCACCCGACGAGCAGCGCCTGAAGCGTTTGTTCGACGAACTGGAGTTCAGGGCGCTGGGAGAACGTGTTTTCAAGTGGGCAGCAGGGATTCAGGATGCAGAATCTCAAAAAGAAGATGTCAGATATCAGATATCGGATATCAGCCATCCGACATCCGACATCAGCCATCCGCCATCAGCCATCCGCCATCCGCCATCCGCCATCAGTCATCCGCCATCCGCCATCAGTCATCTGCCATCCGCCATCAGCCATCCGCCATCCGACATCAGCCATCCGACATCCGACATCTCATCCACCCCCCACACCTATTTTCTTGTCACCACGCCTGAAGCCCGCCATGACCTCATCCGCAGTCTTAAAGAGAGCAAAACATTCTGCTTTGATACGGAGACTACGGGCATTGATCCCAACAATTCGGAGCTGGTGGGGATGTCGTTTTCGGTGAAGCCGCATGAAGCGTATTACCTCCCTTTCCCCGAGAATTACCACGAGACCGAGCTGATCGTCCAGGAATTCAAAGAAGTACTTGAGGATCAGAAGATCGAGAAAGTCGGACAGAACATGAAATTCGATATCGCAATCTTAAAATGGTATGGTGTCGATGTGCAAACGCCAATGTTTGATACCATGATGGCGCATTACCTGATCCAGCCTGATATGCGACATAATATGGATCTGCTCTCGGAGATCTACCTGAAATACAAACCGGTTTCGATTGAGACCCTGATCGGGAAGAAGGGCTCCGGGCAATTAAGCATGCGCACGGTTGATACGGAAACGGTGAAGGAATATGCAGCGGAAGATGCAGATGTGACGCTTCAGCTGAAGAATGTATTCGAACCCATGCTGGCCGAAAGCGATACGCGCAAACTCTTCGACGAGATCGAGATCCCGCTTATCCCCGTGCTTGCGTCCATGGAAAAAGAGGGAGTGCGTATTGACTCATCGGTACTGAACGAATATTCGGGAGAACTCGAAAAAGAGGTGGCCCGGATCACCGAAGAGATCTACCGGGATGCAGGCACCACCTTCAACATTTCTTCTCCCAAACAGCTTGGAGATATACTTTACGACCGCTTAAAAATCGTTGACAAGCCCAAGCAGACCAAGAACAAGCAGAATTCGACCTCCGAGGATGTGCTGAGCAAGATGGAGGCAAAGCATCCCATCATCAGCAAGATACTTGAATACAGGTCCCTGACAAAGCTTAAGTCGACCTATGTGGATGTGCTTCCGGGGCTGGTCAGTCCTCGCGATAACCGCATACATACTTCATATAACCAGGCCGTTGCGGCGACGGGCAGGCTGAGCTCCAATAATCCTAACCTTCAGAATATCCCCATCCGTACCGAGAAAGGCCGTGAGATCCGCAAAGCGTTTGTGCCGAGAAATGAGAATTTTACCTTACTGAGCGCCGACTATTCCCAGATCGAGCTCAGGATCATTGCTTCCATGAGCGGGGATAAAAATATGATAGCCGCGTTTAAGAACGGTGAGGATATCCACCAGGCTACGGCTGCAAAAATTTATAACACCCCTCTTGCGGAGGTAAGCAAGGATATGCGCCGTAACGCCAAGATGGTGAACTTCGGGATTATATACGGGATCTCTTCTTTTGGTTTGTCGGAACGATCGGGGATGTCGCGAAAGGAAGCCGGCGATGTGATCAAACAGTATTTTGAACAGTATCCGGGGATCAGGAAGTATATGGACAATACCATTGCTTTTGCCCGTGCAAACGGTTATGTGGAAACCCTGATGAAACGCAGGCGATACCTCAGGGACATCAATTCGGGAAATGCCAATGTTCGCGGATTTGCCGAACGAAATGCCATCAACGCACCGGTGCAGGGAACGGCTGCAGATATGATAAAAATTGCCATGATCAGAATTTTTGATAAGTTTGAAAATCAAAAACTGAGATCAAGGATGATCCTCCAGGTGCATGACGAACTTGTTTTTGATGTTTATCAGCCTGAAGTTGATGAAGTTAAAAAAATTGTTGCAGCCGGGATGAAGACTGCTTTGCTGCTGGATGTTCCTGTAGAGATCGATATGAATACCGGGGCGAACTGGCTGCTGGCGCATTAGCATCTGCCATCCGATATCCGATATCAGATATCCGATATCGGATATCGGATGGCAGATGTCAGATATCAGATAAAAAAAGAACGTATGAACTACCAAACCGACAAGCGAATCGTAATGACCCTCGATGCTGGGGGAACCAACCTGGTGTTTTCGGCAGTCCAGTTTGTTAAAGAGATTGTCGAACCCATCACCCTTCCGTCCAAGGCCAATTCCCTCGAGGAAATACTAAAAACCATCATCAAGGGGTTCCAGCTTGTCCAGGCTGATCTCCATGATAAAGCCGCAGCAATTTGTTTCGCTTTCCCCGGTCCGGCCGATTATGAGAATGGGATCATAGGGGATCTCCAGAACCTGCCGTTTTTCAGGGGTGGTGTTGCCCTCGGTCCAATGTTGCAGGAGCAGTTCGGGATTCCGGTATTCATTCTCAACGACGGGGACCTGTTTGCTTATGGTGAAGCCATGTTCGGACTGCTGCCTCAAATCAATGCGAAGTTGCGTGCTGCAGGCAATCCTAAGGTATACAGGAACCTGCTAGGGGTTACTTTCGGGACAGGTTTCGGAGGCGGGATTGTAAGCCGTAATAGCCTGCTTTTCGGGGACAATTCAGCGGGGGGAGAGATCAACCGCTCCCGCAACCGCACATATAAAAACTGGGATGCAGAGGAAAGTGTCAGTATCAGGGGGTTGAAGCGTGAATATGCCAGCCTTACCGGTTTGAATATAGGTTCGGTGCCGGAACCCAAGGAAATTTGTGCAATCGGACTGGGGCAGAAGCCAGGCAATAAGGAAGCTGCGATCAAAGCGTTCAGGTCCTTTGCCACGGATGCAGCAGATACCATTGCAAACGCAATCACCCTGGTTGACGGGCTTGTGGTTATCGGAGGGGGATTGTCGGGGGCCTATCCCCTGTTCCTGCCTAAACTGGTCGAGGAAATGAACCTTCCTTTCGCTACCATGAGCGGCCATCCCCTGCCCAGGCTTGAAGTGGAAGTATATAATCTCGAGGAACCTGAAGAGTTTAAGAAATTCCTATACTCCGGCTCGGGCAGGATACAGGTCCCATTCTCTGAAACTACCGTCCAGTACGACCCTCAAAAGAAAATCGGGGTCGGTATTTCAAGGCTTGGGACTTCTGCCGCTGTCTCCCTTGGAGCATATGCATTTGCGCTATCAAGGTTGTAATAACACTAGCACGCTGACGAAACCTTTGAATGGCATTTCCCGGGAGCAATCCATGCCGGCCTCCTTTTATTATATGTTCAATTAAGCAACTTTTTAGGTACCTTTGTTGTCTGAAAACTAATCAAAACTGTATTATTGAAATGAAAAAACATATCATCTTTTCCCTGGCCTGCTTCCTGAGCCTTTCATTATATGCCGGCACTGTAATCAAAACCTACCATTTCGGGAAGCCTGATATAAAAAGCAACGGAAACTTCCAGACGATTTCATTTGACCATACCTTGTTGTCGGGTAAGCCGGGTGAACCTATGCTGCCCTGGCAGGCAATCTCGCTAATGCTCCCTCCCGGAGAATCAGCTGTAAAAATCCTTATGCAGGTCTCGGGTTTTGTTGAATTGCCCGGGAACTATATTATCCAGCCCCAACAGGATATCAGCCCGATATCAAAAGGAGATAATGGGAAATTTCTTAAAAACGAAGCTGCATATAGCTCTTCCAACGCTTACCCTCTTACGGCAACAGGAAATCTTACTACTTCATATCTTAACGGTTATGCCTTTGCGCTCTGCACTTTTACTCCTTTGATATATTATCCTTATCTTCAGAAAGCCGGATATTATTCAGATGTCACAATAACCATATCCACCGAAACATCGTCCTCATCCGCAGAAGCCCTGAAAAATCTTTCCCCATCGGAAAAAGTCAGGAACAGGATCAGGCAATTCTCCCAGAATACTGAATTGATTGAGCATTATCCTGCGAAAAAAAGCGCTTCCAACGGGTACCAGATACTCATAATTACTGGAGACAATTTTACATCCGGGTTCGCACCTCTCGTACATATGTACGACTCACTGGGGATCAGTGCGCAAATCTATACTGTCGAAAACATCTACTCAACAATCAGCGGAATTGATAACCAGGATAAGATCCGTAACCTTATCAAACGGGAATACCAGCAGAAAGGCATCGAATATGCTCTTCTTGGTGGTGATGTTGACATTGTTCCGAATCGTGGTTTCTATTGTCATGTGATTTCAGGATCAGGCTATACCAGCTTTGATATTCCTGCCGACCTGTATTATTCGGGAATGGACGGAAATTACGATGCGAATGCCAATGGAATTTATGGCGAAGTTGCAGATTCTGCTGACCTGCTGCCCGATGTTTCTGTTGGAAGACTCCCTTTTGGGACAGCCCAGGAGCAAGCTAACATCATTCATAAAACGATATGGTACCGCACCCACCAGAAACCCAACGAGCAGGCCCGACCTCTTCTGGCAGCTGAATTTATGGATTCGTCCACCCCACGCTGGACTATGGGGCAGGATTACCTGGAACTCCTGGTTGATAACCATGACGACAACGGCTATTTTACCCATGGCATTCCATCAGCCTACAACAATATCGACAGGTTATTCGATACCCTTATCAGCCCCGGTGGTCCTGTTGGTTATACCTGGACCATTAGCGATCTTTTCAGCAGGATAAACAATGGGCCATCGTTCATTTACCATGCAGGTCACGCCAACCAGGTTTATGTTATGAGGCTTAATCTGGGTGATGTCACCAATGCAAATTTCTATGCTCTGAACGGCGTCACCCATAATTACACCCTGATGTATACCCATGGATGCGACTGTGGCGCTTTCGATGCCAACGACTGTATTGCCGAGAAAATGGTGCTGATTGAGAATTTTCTGGCAGGTGGCATTTTTAATTCCAGGTACGGATGGTTTGACCAGGGTACTACAGAAGGGCCATCGGCCCACCTGAACAGGGAATTTGTAAGTGCAATTTATAACGATACCGTTTCAGACCAGATCCATGAAATTGGCACAGCCCATCTTATGTCGAAAATTAAAACGGCCCCATGGGTGACTCTTCCCGGTGAGTTTGAGCCGGGAGCCCAGCGCTGGTGTCATTATGACTGCAATTTACTTGGCGACCCCTCACTCTGGGTCTTTACCGAGAATATTACTGTTGGAATTCAGGATAAACAGAACATTGTAAATTTAACTGCTTACCCGAATCCATGTTCAGGAAAGGTAACCCTGAAAGCCGGAACTGCTTTAGGTTCCAGCGTCAGTATCCGTTTGATCAATACTTATGGGCAGATCGTTAAAACATGGGAGAAAATGAGCCTTTCGGAACCGGAGCCCCTTACTTTGAACCTGCCCCAGATCCCTACGGGGGTTTATACTATCGAAATAGAGGGTGCAAACCTGAAAGCAAGAACAAAACTCATTGTCAGATAATCCCGGATCGCCATTTATAAGAGTGTTTCACGATATCGTATATTAACTTATCATGCATTCCTCTGTATGACAAGATCTTTATTCCTGCTTACCACCTTCTTAAGTATTACGCTTTCGCTGAACGCAGAGAATTTTAGTTTCAGCAACAGCTGGAGCAGGCAGGGTTTTAACCTCACCATGACAAAAGCAGATATGGTGCAGGTTGTATATTCCATCCATAATTTTTCCATTGAGCCTGTTATAATCGAAGGGCAACCTGTAAAAAAAGTCAACCTTCCGGGGGTGTTTCTTTCCAACGATGCAGGCAAACCCGACCTTCCGGGTACAGGCCGTTATATTGCAATTCCCCAGGGCTCAACTCCCCATTTAAACATCCTTGACTTTGAAGTGGAAACCTTTCAGGGAATTGACCTTGCATGGGCCCCTCAAACACCTTTGGATACTCAGAAAGACATCGTTTACAGGAAAGACCAGGTAACCTATGCTACCAATGCGTTCTATCCTGCAAACCCGGTACAGATATCCAGGGTGGAACAGATCCGCGGTACCGATGTGATCATTCTGGGTATTACACCTTTCCAGTATAACCCGGTAACAAAGGAATTGAAGGTGTACAAGAACATCAGGATAAACCTCACTTTCGAGGGAGGAAGCCATGCTTACGGGAATGATGCATTCCGCAGTCCTTACTGGGATCCTATCATGGCCGATAATATCCTGAATTTTTCTTCTCTCCCTTCGGTGAATTATCCCGAAAAAATGCAGCAGATAAGAACTTCTAAATCTGCTGCCAGCAATGAATGTGAATATATAATCATCAGCCCCGACGGGCCTGATTTCCTCCGCTGGGCCGACACCCTTAAAAACTGGCGTAACCAGCAAGGTATTCTTACAAAGGTTTTCTCACTCACCCAGGTTGGCGGTAATACCGAAACGGCAATAAAAGCATTTATTTCCGATGCGTATGCAAACTGGACCATCAAACCTGTCGCATGTCTTCTGCTTGGTGACTATGGTACCGATGCCAGTAAAAATATCATCTCCCATCTTTATTTTCATCCCTATGGATACCCCGATTATGCTTCGGATAACTACTATGCCGATGTTACCGGTGATGATTTACCCGATGTTGTTTTTTCGAGGATATGCGCTAATGACTCAGCGGAATTACGAATTATGGTTGGCCGTATCATGAACTTTGAGAGAAACCGTCCTTCCGATACCGGCTATTATATGCACCCAATATCAGCCCTCGGATGGGAGGATGACCGCTGGTTTCAGCTCTGTTCAGAACTTGTTGGAGGGTTCTGGAAGAATAAGCTCGGGAAACATGTTCAAAGGATCAATGCCCTGTATACTCCTGCAAATAATTATAATACCGGCCCATGGTCAACCGCTCCGAATACAAGCACAGTCATATCCTATTTCGGTCCATCGGGATTGAATTATATCCCGGATAACCCCGGGGACCTTGGAGGCTTTACTGACGGAACAGCCACAAAGATCAATAACGCGATAAACGAAGGTGCATTCGTCCTTCTTCACCGGGATCATGGGAACTATACCCGTTGGGGTGAACCTTCCTACAGTGACTCTAGTATCAACGAGCTGACAAATACACTTCTTCCTTTTGTATTCTCGATCAATTGCGAGACAGGTGCATTCCATAATCCTCAGGGCTGCCCTTCCCAATGCTTTTCAGAAGTATTCCAAGGCCTTACAAAGAACGGTCATGATGCCGGCGCCCTTGGACTGATCTGCCCAACCGAGACTTCCTTATCGTTTGTGAATGACACCTATCTCTGGGGAGTCTTTGACAATCTGTGGCCCCAGTTCATGCCCGATTATGGGACTCCTCCTGTTTCCCGGGGTATGCTTCCTGCTTTTGGAAATGCAGGTGGCAAGTACTTCCTTCAACAATCGGGCTGGCCATACAATTCGGACGACAAGCAAATCACCTTCCGCTTGTTCCATATGCACGGAGATGCTTTTTTGCAGCTCGCCGATGAGGTTCCTATGGAACTCACGGTAAACCATCCTGCTACGGTTGACGTCGGGGCAACAACGGTTGAAATCATTGCAAACGACAGCTCTTTCATCGCCCTCACAATGAACAATGAGATCATCACAACGGCACTCGGAAGCGCATCAGGACCTGTCACTTTAACAATCCCCGCCCTTCCGGTCGGGACAAAGATCATGGTGGTTGCAACAAAACAGGATTTTAAACGCCATACCTCATTTATCACAGTAGCTCAACAAATCCTGGCCGCTGATTTCATTACAAACAATACCTCTGTCTGTACAGGTTCACCGGTTGATTTTACCGACTTCTCAACCGGCTCACCGAGTGGCTGGGAGTGGACTTTCCAGGGCGCAACGCCAGGTACATCAAACCTTAAAAATCCTTCCTCGATAATTTATTCTGCTCCTGGCGACTACGATGTGTCCCTCACTGTTTCAAAAGCGGGCATGAACCCCAGTACTAAAATCAAACCGGCATACATACATGTGGATGTGAAACCTGTTGCCGCCTTTGCAAACGATGCCAGCTGCGAAGGTTCAGCAACTTCATTCACCGACCTCTCAACTTATCCTGGCACAATAATAACCTCATGGTCATGGAATTTTGGAGATCCTTCATCAGGAAGCAGCAATACTTCAAATCTTCAGAACCCTGTCCATACTTACCTGGCAGCGGGTACTTATCCGGTAACACTGAACATCCAGTCAACAAATGGTTGTTCTGATACTAAAAACACGGAAGTTGTTATTGTGGCAGTTCCTGCTTCGGCTGTAAAACCAAGCGGTCCCGACAGCGTGAATACCAACAGGGTTTCTTCCACTGAATTCACAACACTGGCTGCTGCAAATGCCACAGGGTATGACTGGATTATTGATCCTTCTGACGCCGGCACTATCACCGGAGCTCTTACAGGGACTGCAACATGGGCTAACAAATACAAGGGCAACGTGAAGATCAGCGTGAAGGCCAGGAATGACTGCGGCGACGCACCTGCTTCTATGGAAAAGACGGTTGTCCTTTATGCCTCAGCCGGTATCGGTGAGATAAACGGACCTGGCTTCGAGGTATACCCTAACCCGGCCAGCGGTAAATTCACTATAGAATTCAACTCTCATTCGGCTGTTCCGGTCGAAATCAATGTGTTCAATTCATTGGGATCAACGGTGTTTTCAGAGAAAGACCTGCTGGTCAGCGGAAAATTCAGCAAGCTCATTGACTTGACTGGGAACCCTGACGGAATCTACTATATCAGGATACAAAGCGAGGCAGGTTCCTTTATCCGGAAGCTGGTCATCGAGAAATAAAAATCCATATAATTGAAATGAAGGTGGCAGGGATCAACATTCTGCCACTTTTTTTATGATCAGCTTGTCGATGCGGTTACCGTCGAGATCGACAATCTCAAACTCAAATCCCATGAAGCAGAATTTTTCTCCGGGCTTCGGGATATGCCTGAGGATGCTTATGGCAAGTCCTGCAAGGGTGTTGAATTTTACCCTGGTTTTATCGAAGCCCTGGAGGTTGAACTCGTAAGCAAATTCATAGAACGACATCTGCCCGTCGGCAAGCCAGCTCCCGTCGTCCCTCTGGTTGATCTGGGGCTCATCTGGGTCAGGCTCGTTAAAATCCCCTACGATGGCCTCAAGAATATCATTCAGAGTCACCATCCCCACAATAGAACCGTATTCATCAACGACAAGGCCATAATGGATCTTATGTTCCTTGAATAATTCCAGCGACTCATATGCAGTAAGGGTTTCCAGCACAAGCTGGGCGGGTTTGATGTAATCCTTCAGGTTCAGCTCTGCATCCGGCCGGGAATGTAAAAACAGGTCCTTGATATAGACTACACCCAGAACATTATCCAGGTCGTCATGGCAAACCGGGTATACCGAATGTACCTCTTCCCTCATCTTTTTCCAGTTCACTTCAAGGCTTTCGTTAACATCCAGCCAGGTAATATCCGAATAATGGGTCATTAGTGAACCTATCTTCTGGTCGCCCAGGTGAAAGACCCTCTCCACGATATCCTGCTCTATCTCCTGCACTTCACCGTCATCTGTTCCTTCCTGGACCATCGCCTTGATCTCCTCTTCAGTTACTTTTGAGTCTGCGGATGTCTTTATCCCGAGAAAACCGATGATGAGGTCGCTCAGCTTCGTGAGTAGCCAGGTAACCGGCTTCAGGATGTAGGAAATAGCGACTATCGGCCGTATCATCACTTTGGATATCCCCTCCGGATTTATTAGCCCAATCCGTTTTGGGACAAGTTCGCCTATCAGCATGGATACCAGGGTCACCACGATCACCACGATCGTCAGGGCCAGGGTTCCGGCAAAGGATTGGGAAACGCCTGCAGAAACAAGCAATGCAGCAAATCCCCTGGATATCTCAGCCCCGCTGAAAACACCGGTCAGGATGCCTATAAGTGTGATGGCAATCTGGAAAGTGGAAAGGATCCGGGCAGGCTTGCTTACATGCTCCAGCGCTATAAGCGCTCCTTTGTCGCCCGACTGTGCATCAAGCTCAAGCCTTGTCTTGCGCGATGAAACCAATGCTATCTCGGTCATCACAAAAAGGCCGTTAACCAGGAAAAGAAAGAATAATATTATGATTTCAATTACCATAGTGTTTTGTTTGTGACTGGTGACTCCCCAAAGTTACGAATCTTTCCCTTGAATTATTCCGTACATTTGTACTTATTGAGATTAAATACAATGAAGAAGCGCTGCGGCCTGCTTGGTATACTATTTGTTTTCAGCTTGTTTTCTTATGCCCAGAGGTTGTCAAACCTTCCTGAAATCACTCCTGCAGGAAAAGGAATCGTGGTTCCTTATGCCGATAATATCGGGTACTGGAAAACAATGGTAAGGCAGGGCTATGTTAAACCCCAGAAGCCCATTCCCTGGGTAGCTGCTAAACCCGGTTCTTCTGTTATACAGGCGGCCTCACTTCTTCCCCAGGATTCTCCCGATGTGCCGGTGACCAGCAGTACCAGCCTCACCCAAAGCGAGAATTCGGTTTTCATCGATCCTGAGGATGAGGATAATATCCTGAATTCGAATAATTCCACCGACTGGTCTTCAGGCTCGGCATGGAACCTTTTCGGGGCCGATTCCTACAGTTCTTCAGATAACGGACTTAGCTGGGGAGGACGCTACTTCGGGGCCGGAAAACCAAACAACGGCGACCCTGCCACAGCTATAAGCAGGGATGGAAGATGGTATGTAGGCAAGATCAATAGTACCATGGGGCAAAGTGTTGCTTTCAGTAATGACCGTGGGATCACCTGGAACGACGTACAGGTCGCTGCCGGCCCGGCCAATGTTTACGGACTGCTCGATAAAAACCATTTGTGGATTGACAACTCCCTTTCCAGCGCCTTCCAGGGTAATTTGTATGCAGCATGGACCAATTTCGTCACAGCATCACCCGACACAGGCCAGATCCAGGTTTCAAGAAGCAATGACGGCGGGCTTCACTGGACTTCACCGATTGCCGTAAGCCATAACGTGAATGCACTGAAATTAAATCATGGTGTCAATATCGCTACCGGACCGGCCGGGGAAGCATATATGGCCTGGAGCATATACGACACCTGGCCAGGCGATGAAAATGCAATCGGGTTTGTCAGATCATTTGATGGCGGAGGGATCTGGCAGCCCTCCATGCGCATTATACAGAATATCAAAGGAATACGTAGCAGCATGACGTCAAAAGCTATGCGGGTAAATTCTTTTCCTTCCATGGCGGTTGATCTCAGCAACGGTCCGAACCGAGGAACTCTTTATGTGGTCTGGGCCAACGTTGGAACGCCCGGGATCAATACCGGAAGCGATATCAATGTATATCTTATCAAGTCGGCGGATGAGGGGATTACATGGTCGGTCCCTGTGAAAGTAAACCAGGATGCAGCCGGCCTTGGCAAACAGCATTTTTTCCCTTGGATCACTGTCGATGCAGTAACAGGAGGGATATGCGTGATCTATTATGACGACCGCAATGTATCTCCAGCTGAAGCAGAGACTTGGGTATCCTGGTCCTACGACGGAGGGAACAGTTTCACCGACTTCAGGGTCAGTGATGTTTCATTTACTCCTTCCCCCATCCCCGGGCTAACTTTTAATTACTTTGGAGATTATATCGGGATACAGTCGCTGAATATGAAAGTATACCCCGTATGGACCGATAACCGCCTGCCCGGAGGTCAAACAATGACCTGGACTTCCCCTTTTGACCTTGGTCCGGCCCCGGGCCAGCCCTGGGTAATGTATTATTCCAATGAATTGTCTGAAATTTCTACCGGGAATCAGGCTTTGCTTAAGTTCGGCGACTCTCTTCACCTTAGCCTTGGGGTGAAAAATATCGGGGACCAGACTTCAAACAACCTGACAGTAAAAGTCACTTCCCCCTCCCCGTATATTATAATGACCGATTCCCTGGAACCTTATTCAACTATTACGGCCGGCGGAACCGAAACCGTCCCTTCTGGTTTTGCCTTCAAGGTGAATGACACCATCCCGTACAACCAGAAAATACGGTTCAACATCAGCGTTAGCAATTCCGACACTTCCTGGAACAGTCATTTTGTCGTCTTCGCACATGCACCCGGACTGGAGATTGTGAATATCACCATTCTTGATCCCGGCGGAAACAATAACGGGAGGTTCGACCCCGGCGAAACTGTTGATCTTATTGTAACACTAACCAATGCGGGTGATTATCCCTGTCCCGGCACCTACGCCAGGCTGCTAACATCATCCCCTTATCTTACTGTACTCAACGACTCGGTCTTTGCTGATACCATCCATCCCTCACAAACTGTAAACCTTCATTACACTGTTACAGTAAGCAATTCAGCTCCCACTTCTGCCGGTGCAATCCTGGATGTTTCGGCTCAAAGCGGCAAATACATCCGCCATAAAGATTTTTACAGGATCATTGGCGCTGTGGCCGAAGACTGGGAGACCAATACATTTACCAAATTTCCATGGCATTTTGCCGGGAACGCTTCCTGGGACATCACTAATATCAATCCATATGAAGGCCTTTACACGGCCATTTCCAAACACATAAGTGATGAGCAAAGCTGCCAGATGTTTGTCACTTATACCTCCTCCGCCGACGACAGCATAAGTTTCTGGTATAAAACCTCCACTGAACTGGATTATGATTTTCTGCTGTTTTATATCGACAATACCCTGCAATCGCAATGGTCGGGAGAAACCCCATGGTCCAGGGCTTCATTCCCTGTTTCGGCGGGGGCGCATACTTATAAGTGGATCTATCAGAAAGATTTGGCCGAAAGTAGTGGGTCCGACCAGGTATGGGTCGATTATATTGTCTTCCCGGTTCCAATCCTGCCTTATATTTCTATTGGTCCTGACGAAACGATCTGTGCTGGTTCAAACTATACCCTGCAAGCGACAGTGATGCTGTATGACTCCCTCAGGTGGTCTACTTCGGGCGACGGCACTTTTAATGACCCAAAGATTACGGGCCCTGTTTATACTCCCGGCAGCCAGGATATCATTATTGGCTCAGCCAGCTTAAGCCTTACAGCTTTCAGCGAATACGGGCGCAATGTCAAATCAAAAAAACTAACCATTGCCGGGCTCCCCCTTGCAGAGATCAGTGTTTTACCAAAAGACACCGTCTGCCACTGGCAAACTATCACACTCAGGGCCGATACGACGAATGTTCATTCGTACCTGTGGACCCCGGGAAATCTCACAGCCTCGACGGTGATCATCGATACCGCCATCGCAGGTGGTATTGGAACAAGGCTTTTCCGCCTGAAAACCATGAACATCGCAGGCTGCTATAAAACCGACTCAGTTTGGCTTACTTTTAAGAATTGCCTTGGGACAGGGGAGGAAAAGAGCGGTTTTTCAGTGAAGATATACCCAAATCCTGCCCGGGATAATGTTACCCTGGATATTTTTGCACCCCTTAAAGAAACTATCGGTATTACGGCAGAAGACCTGCAGCAGAAGCAGGTCTATAAGGAAAATAACATCATGGTTTCAGGCAGGATAATAAAAACTATTAACTTTGCATCCCTTTCTTCAGGGATCTATATAGTCAACATCCACAGGAAAGTTGGCATTATTTCCCTGAAACTGGTGATCAGCAGGTAATGAAAAAAACACTGACGATATTTGTTTTGTTTGCAATGCTCTTCAATACGGCAGGCTATTATATCGTGTATGAGTTTGGCCGCTACCTGATTAAAAAGGAGGTAACAAGCCTGCTTGAACACGGGTACCTCGATCATCAGCTTTCGGTATTCTCTATCTATAATCCCCCTGCTAATCCTGCTTTTCGTCGTGTTGACAAACATGAGATCGTGTATCAGGGAAACCTGTATGATGTTGCCCGGGAAGTGAAAAAGGGGAAAACCATAACTTTCTACTGCATCCGCGATACAAGGGAAGAGAACCTTATTGCGGGCATGAATAGCATGCAGCAGAAGAAAAAAGCGACAAATTTACTTCAGCATCTTGTTAGCATCGCGCTGCCGGTAACAATGGAACTTGCTCATCCGCCATCAACAACAAGAATCACTTACCCCTTAGTAAGTGAAAATTTTGACGGTAACCCGCTGATACCATTCTCTCCTCCCCCCGAGATAGCCTGAATTTCCTTTTTCCTAACGCTTTGATTTTCCGTACCTGATTACGATGATGTCATGCTTTATGGCGCAGGGATCGGTATTAATCCTCACAGGATTATTAACAAACTTTTGCTATCATAAACATTTAAAGATTTTACAATGAAAACACGATTACTAACAGGCCTTTTCCTGATTATCGCATTTGCTTTCCAGGGAATAGGCCAGAAAAACAAAACAGATAAAGTCATCTTTACCAAAGACACGGTAAAACTCGACGAGGTGATGGTGAGCGCCATGCGCACCGTTACTCCGTTGAAGGAACTACCGGCTCCTATCACTGTTATCAACAAAGCCCAATTGCAGGAGCTCAGCAAGAGTATTGCCCCTGATGAGGCATTGCGCCTGGTTCCGGGTGTAAAAGTGGAAAACGGCACCGATGGTTCAAGGGTACATCTTTATATCCGTGGCCAGGGTATTCTTTCCGAAAGCGGTTTCAGGGGGATACAGGTATTGATCGACGGTATCCCTGTAAACGACCCGGGTGGTTATTGCCCCGACCTGTATGATGTTGACTGGAGCGTGGTGAAGAATGTTGAGGTCATGCGCGGCCTGGCTGCTTCGTTGTATGGCGCTAATGCAACCGGCGGGGTGGTCAATATCATTACCGATAACGGGGGAAGCAAACCCGTTAATTCCACTCTTATGGGTTCAGCAGGTTCTTATGGTTACTGGAAGATCCTCGGTCAGGTTGACGGGACCCAGGACAAGATCAACTACCGCGTGTCATATTCGCATATGCAGGGCCATGGATATCGTGACCACCAGTCATTCATGGGTGATAACTTCAGTGAAAAGATCAACTGGAAACCCTCAGAAAAGGTCCAGATCACCCAGTTGCTGACTTACACCAATTACTTTAACCAGAATTCCGAAGGGATCAATATGTACCGGTATGAGACTTTCGGCCCAAGGGCTGCCAATACCGATGCCGTTCCTTACAACGAGTTCCACGAAACCAAACGCCTCACCGGAGCCCTGATCGCTAAATTCGATATCTGCAACAACCAGGATATTACTGCCAGGGCTTTTGCCCGATCAAATTATTACAGGGAAACCTCCAACAACGGGGATGATTACAAACCTTATGTCAATATGGGGGCTTCGGCCCAGTATAATCTTCGCCTCGGGAAGAGCAGCGTTAAGAATCTCCTTAGCCTTGGCGCAGACTACCAGACCCAGACCATTACGGAACATATGTTTGCCGTTCCCGGAGAATATAACAGGGACTCAACCCGTGTTGATTCATACTGGAGCCGCGAATGTTTCGACCTTGACCAGATCCTGATCAACCAGATCATCAGGCAAAGAAGCATAGGTGTGTTCCTCATCGACAAGCTCGATATTACTCCAAAACTCCACGCTCTTGTTAACCTGCGTTATGATAATGTTTACAGCAGCCTGCAGAGCAACATTCCCGTTCCTGATTCGATCAATCCGAACGGGAGCAAAACCTACGATAAACCTACCTATCGTATCGGCCTTGCCTGGGATATCATCAGGCCTTTCAATGTTTTTGCAAGTTATGGTACCGGCTTCCTTACCCCTTCAAATGATGAGTTGTATAATAACCCCCAGGCTTATGGTGGTTTTAACAATCTCATCAAACCTTCGACTTCACAGGGTATTGACCTTGGGGTAAGGGGTGATGTTGGCAAAGTGTTCCATTACGATGTCACTTTCTATGATATCTGGTCGAATAATGATTTTTACCGTTACAGCGTCCCCGGTCGCGGAAATAATACTGCCTTCTACGGGAATATGGGGAAGAGCACAAAATGGGGGATTGAGACTTTTGTATCGTATTCACCCGTTAAAAATCTTATCATTGATGCTGCTTATACCTATTCCAATTTCACCTACAGGTCCCCTGATTCCACCGCAGGGCATTGGCTGCCAAACTCACCGAGGAACATGCTGTATGGTGAGATCACCTATAATTTCCTGAGGAATTTCAGTGCCGGTATAGCCTGCCAGTGGCAGACGAAATACTGCATCCAGGTTGATGATTCCATTTATAACAACTATACTATCGGACAAACCTACTACCAGCCGGGAAGCGTAAGAAGTTCCTGGGTGAGCGGGTATAACCTCTGGAATGTTGACCTGCATTATAAATGGAAGCTCGGATGGATTAGAGGCGATCTTGGTTTTTATGTTAAGAATGTCTTCGATACCCAGTATTTCGGTTTTACCGAACCCAATAACGGGGTGGATTACAATTCATACCAGCCGGCTCCTGGCAGGGAATTCTTTGTGAACCTGCGTTTAAATTTATAAATGAAGCCCCGGAGGGGCATCTGTCATAGCTAAAAAGGCCGTTGCAAAATATTGCGGCGGCCTTTTTTAAGTTCATCCGGGGGTTTGCGTTTCTTCTTCGCAATTAGGCTCGCCCGGGAAGCTTGCTTTAGCTGAATAGTTGAACAAGGCCCTGAGCTTATCCCAGAAATCTCCTCCCAGCACAAACAGGCTGGAGAGGAATACCAGGTCAAAGAAAATATTGACGTATACTCTCAATGAGGCCAGTTCCGGAAGCAGGTGGGGTGCGTAAGCCATTACATAAGAAGGGACAAACGGCAGGGTGAACATGAACAGCCCTATGTAATAGCGTTTCCTGCTAACCGGCTTGGGCTCAATTACCCGTTTGTAATGGATCTTGAGGTGCTCGATTATATAATAGTACGACACCTTTCCCATAATGCCGATACCCAGGATTTTCCAGAGCGGGCCGTTAACCCAGAAGAAGCCAAGGATAATGGCTTTTAATGCATGCCTGTGCATGTGATGGGTTACAAGAAGCCCCGTAGGCACCATGAAAAAAGACAAAAAAATTATTGATGCGCCAAGGTAAAACCTTAGCCCGGGCTTATGTTCATATACAGCAGTATTTCTTTTTGTCTCCATTCCCAATGCAATTATAAAAAGAAAATTGCAACTCCGCCAACAGCGAGGATGGCGCCGATGACTTCTTTTAAACTGATTTTTTCTTTGTACAGTATCATCGATGGCGGAATGATGAGCACCGGGACTATGGCCATTATCGTTGAGGCGATGCCCGTATCGGCGTATTTTATTGCTATAAGTGAAAACGAGACCCCAAGGAAAGGGCCGAAGAAGGCGCCTATCGAGAGAATGGCCATTGGCTTTGCCTTTGATATTCCCCTGAACACGTCTTTCCATTTTCCCATAAACGCATAGATTATTGCAAAACCTGCCGTGCCTGCCATTACCCTGATCTGAGTCGATGCAAAGGTGTCGTATCCCTGCATTCCGACCTTGCTCAGGACCAGCCCTACTGCTTGTCCGACAGCCCCTCCGAAAGCAAGAAGAAGACCCCAGATCGGATATGAAAATTTAAGCATGTTCAGCAGCCCATTCTTTTCTCCATCACCGCTTCTCCTTAAGACAACGAGTGCAATACCGTTCATTGTCACCGCCATCCCTATCCAGCTTTGAAGGCTCAGTTTTTCCCCCAGGACCATCCATGCAAACAGGGCGGTCATAGGGGGAGCTAAAGCCATGATAAGCATGGAAACCCTGGCCCCGATAAGTACAAAAGACTGGAAGAGGCAAAGGTCTCCGAAAGTAAATCCTATGAGCCCGCTCAATGACAGCCAGAGCCAGTTGTGAAGGCTGGCGTCAACGGGGAAAAGATATCCGCGGTAAAAAAAAACGAACACAGTGAGAAAGAAAAAACCGATGATGAGCCTGAGGATATTTACAACCATTGAACCGATCTTCCGGCTTGCCGCTTCGAATGTGATCGCAGTGACCGTCCAGAAGAAGGCAGTAAGCAAGGCGGCAAATTCTCCAATATGGTGCATAATACCAGGGGCTTATCGTCCGGCAAGCCAGTTTTCGGGGTTCTGGATCATTTTGCCTTTCCAGATCTCAAAATGCAGCTCGGTTTTTTGTTCTTCATTATTATAGTGTACCTTGCCTATAGCCTGGCGGGTGGTCACTTCTTGCCCTTCCTTGACACTCACAACATCCAGGTTAGAATATACGGTCAGGTATTCTCCATGCCTAACTATAACCACATTATTCAGGTTAGGGAACGACATCACTTTGCTAACCCTGCCATTGAAAACGGCTTTAACCAGGGAATTTGGCTCGGTGGTTATATCCACCCCGTTGTTTTTAACCTTTACCCTTTCAAGCACAGGATGTGCATGCTCACCGAAAGTGCCGGAGATGAAGCCTTTTTCACAGGGCCACGGAAGCCGTCCCCTGTTTGAGGCAAAAGAACTGGAGAGTTCTTTTTCGCGTGGGGTCATCTCATACGTTGCGGGGCCGGAAACAATATGTCCCGTTGGCTTTTTTTCATTGCCCGTGTTTTTTTGCATCCTTTCTTCTGACGCCCTGATCTCAGTTGCGATCAGCTTTTCAATCTCGTATTGAAGGCGGGCAGCGGCCTGCTGCTTGGTTTTTAGTGTAGAAACGAGCTGTTTCTCCTTGCTTGAGAGTTCTTTAACGGTTTTGGCCTTGTCCTGTTTTTCCAGGTCCAGCTTTACTTTTTCCTTTTGCTGGGTCTCAAACAAAGTGAGTTTTTCCTGCTTCTTTGATTCCAGGTCTTTCCTTTGGTCATTGATAACATGGGTTGTACTTTCAATCCGTTCGGCCTGCCTGCGGCGGTATTCCGAATATTGCTGGTAGTACCTGATCCTTTGCCAGGCCTGGTTGAAATCCCTGGCCGAGAATATATACATCAGTTTATTTCTGCCGTTCATGGTACGATACGCCTGGTAAATCATCCGGGCATAATCCGTTTTAAGGGCTTTAAGTTGTTTCGACATTCTGTCGAGCTCAACATTTTCGACCTGGATATTCATATCGATCTGTCCCAGTTCTTTGTTGATGGTGGCAATCAGAGCTTCACGGCTGTGTATCCTCTGGTTAAGGATTTTCAGTTTCTCCATCGAAACCTGTTTGGTTGCCTTAGTCTTTTCCAGCAATTCCGTTGTGTAGCGGATCTCGTCTTCCAGCTGTTTCTTGGTCTTCTGAAGTTTTTCCTTATCGGCTTGCCCGAATGCCGCAACGGTCAATAAAAATACCAGGACCAGGTGTAAACTGATGAATGCTGATTTCCGGCCCTGGACTTTACTATACATCCCTTTTGAAGCTGTAGTTATTTGACCTGTGTATATCCTGATGGTATCTTAAAGGGGAACTGCAAGGGAGCATTTACGGTGATCCTCGAAAAAGAAGCTTTCACCTTAATTGTATTATCCGCCCAGATGGTCACATCAAGGGCTTTGGGGAACAGCTGTCCGTCGATATTCTCAAAATCCCCGTAATTAGCCTCAAGTTTGATCTTTTCATTTGATATTTCCTTGACATCCGCTTCGGTGATCTTGAACGTTTCAGAATCAAGCCAGATATTCTGGATGAAAGCCCTGGCATTCTCCTGGCTGTTCCTCACATATTTCTTTAGTTTCATCCTCGCCGCCGTGGAAAGCTTATAGGCGTTGTTTTCTATTGTGACCCTGAATTTCCCGTCTTCATAAAACCTGAGGTCATTCCCAAGAAGGTATGCCTGTAGTATGTCGAAGTCAATATTGGTGTTCAGAAATCGGTTCACAGCTTCATAATTTCCTATGAAAAACGTATTGTTAAGTTTGTTTATCATTTTAACCGAATCCTGTGTGATGATGAGGCGCATAGCTTCGATGCCGAGGCCCGGGGTCAGTGAAAGCCATATCACGCTGTCATTTTTTATCCTGATCTGGCCGTTGAATGAGGTGCTTTTTTTCTTGTTTTTGTATTCGGCCGAGAATTTACCCATGAAGTAAGTATATTTCAACTCATGCTCTTTGAGTTTTTTAAACAGGTAATCGGCTCCCTCTTCCCTGATCGGAGCCTTTATTGCCTTTCTCGCAGGGCTGCAGGATACAGCAAACAGAACGATCAGGGCGGTTAAGCCTGACAAAAATACTTTCCCACACCCTTTATTCTTTCCCATTATGTTCAATTAGTTTTTTCTCGCTGATTTTTTTATTCAGAAATTCGGATCCTTCTCCCTTCGTTTTAGCCTTATTCCAATATTCTAATGCTTTCTCAGGTTCTCCAAGCTTATACAGCACATCCCCGTAATGTTCCAGTACCTCGCTGCTGACGTTTTCTTTATCCTCCAAAGCCTTTCCAATCCATTTTTTAGCCTCTTTTGTTTTCCCCAGTTTGTACAGGACCCAGCCATAAGTATCTTCAAAGGAAGAATTTGCCGTATCGAGTTCAACGGCTTTTTGAGCCATTTTCTCAGCCCTTTCAAGATCTGTTCCCCTGATTGAAAGGTAATATGCGAAGTTATTGAGAACGTAAGGATTGTTATCCTTTGCTTTTAATGATTTCTCATACGCTTTATCTGATTCTTCGGTGTTCTTCAGGGAATGCCAGGCATCCCCCAGGTACATGTAAAACTGGGCGATAAGGTCATCATTGTTTACCACCAGTCTCACCCCGTAATCCAGGACTTTAATTCCATCTTCATATTTCTTCATCTGAACAGCGCCCAGCCCGGTGAACAGATACACAATGCTCTGGTCGGGAAAAAGTTCTATGGCCTTTTTACCATGATCATACAAAGACTGGTATTCGCTAAGCTGGAGTTCAAGGCGGAGGAGTTCTTCCCATACAACATACTTGCTTGAATCAAGATTGATAACCTTTAAAAAAGCGTCCCTCGCTTCTGCATACTTTTTATCCTGTGAAAGCAAGTCACCGTATATCGACCAGGCTTTCGGATTATCGGGATGCGTCCTGATCATGATGCGCGACAGTTCAAAGGCTTGTTCCTTGAGCTGGTCGTAGATCTGGTTGATGGTATAAAAAGAGAGTAAAATGGTCACTTTGGTATCCACATCAAGGTTTGGATTTGCAAAGCCCAGTTTAAGTTCTTCAAACGCTTTATCCTTGTTCCCTGTCTTACGGTAATAATCGGCCATCGACATATGGATATAAGGATTGTTTGGATCTTTCTCGGCAACCCGCTTATAGAGCTCAAGGGCTTTAGCCTGCTGGTTGTTGCTCATGTAGAACTCGGCGAGCATTGAAAGATAGCGCGGTTCATCGGGGAAAGCGTTAATCAGGCTCTGCAACTCAGATTCAGCTTTTGCAATATTCCCAAGGTGAAGATAGATTTTCTCCTTCTGAAGGGATATCTCCTCATTTTCCCCTGCCTTTTCTTCAATAATGTCGTATGTTTCAGCAGCTTTTTTTTCTTCGCCAACATTCATATAAAGTGCTGCCAGCTCAAAGTAATAATCCAGTTCCGCCGGATATTTCTTTACCAGGTTCTCATAAATGCTTACAGCTTCTTTTTCCTTCTTGCATTGCTGGCATACTTCGGCAAGAAATATCTGGTAGTATTTATTTTGGGGATCCAGTCCGATGGCATCTTTCAGAAGGTCATATGCTTCATCATATTTTTCCCGTGAGGCAAGCAGCCTGGCGAGTTCAAATTTACCTGAGGCATCGCCGGGGTAATGCTGGATATAGGAAGTGAACAGCTGTAAAGCTTTATCGGTATTCCCCAGCAATGCTTCCTTCTTGGCATCGATAAGGAGGGCTGTATTTTCAACTTCGACAAGGGATTTGTCGACTGAATGCTTTTTCCCATGTTTTGCCTTGCTTGAATCCGGCTCTTCACCATGGATTGTCAAAACAGGACCGGCAACAACGCTGAGGCTGGCCAGGAGAAAAATATATGTTATTATAAATTTTTTCAGCTTCATTTCTTTAATAGTTCAACCCTTTGTTTTAAGTGACTAGTGACTGGTCACTGGTCACTTCTCTCCAGTATGCCCAAATCCCCCGGCACCCCTGCTTGTTTCTTCCAGTTTATCCACCTGCATCCATTCGGCCTTTTCGTGAGCTGCAATGATCATTTGCGCAATCCTGTCCCCGTCCTTAACTATGAAATCCTCATTCGATAAATTAATGAGAATGACCTTGATCTCACCCCGGTAATCGGCATCTATTGTGCCCGGGGTATTCAGTACCGTAACACCTTTTTTAATGGCCAGGCCGCTTCGGGGCCTTACCTGGGCCTCAAATCCCAGCGGGAGTTCAATAAATAATCCCGTAGGTACCATTGCTCTTTCGAGGGGTTTCAGAATCATCTCATTGGAAATAAAAGCTCTGAGGTCCATGCCCGCCGAAGCAGCGGTTTCATATGCCGGCAAAGGATGGCGGGAATTGTTTACTATCCTGATTCTCATAGGGAATTTTGAGGTGCAAAGGTAATAAAAATCTCAATCGGAAGCCTTGACAAGTCGAGGCTTTTCGACTAGGAAAGCCGTCAGCAGGAAAACAAAAAGCAATCCGGTATGAAAGAGGATGCGGGATACTGGATGCTGGATACTTAGATAAGCGCTGATCAGATAGAGAAGAAGTGCAAAACCGGTATAGCCGGCTGCTTTCCAGATCCTGTAAGGTACCGGATAGTATTTTTGTCCGAGCAGGTAAGCGATCACCATCATGGATCCGTAGCATATAAATGTTGCCCAGGCCGAACCTATATACCCGTGAATAAGGTGGTCGGGGCTAAGTGGGATCCACCAGAAGTTCAACACCAAGGTGATTACCGCCCCTATCAAAGAAAGCCAGGCACCCCAGATCGTTTTCCCGGTAAGCTTATACCAGATGGAAAGATTGTAATAGATCCCGAGAAAGATGTTGGCAAGCATCAGAACGGGGATGACAGCTTTGCCTTCCCTGAAATCTTTTCCTATAAGGCGGATGAAGATATCGTCGAGATACAGCATGGTGACCAGGAATACCGTGGAAATTGCGATGATGAAATAATCCATGATGCGGGCGTATGTTTGCCTGGCATCCTTCTCCCTGGCATGGGCAAAAAAGAAGGGCTCTGCCGCAAAGCGATAGGCTTGCACAAACAAGGTGATCAGGATGGATATCTTGTAACAGGCGCTGTAAATCCCCACCTGTGCCTCGGTGAGCTCCCTCGAATACGGAAGGAGATATCTCAGCATGAGGCGGTCGAAAGTTTCATTCACCATCCCGGCAAGTCCTGCAAACAGTAAGGGAAAAGCATAAAACAGCATTCGTTTCCATAAGACCTTATGCATTTTCCATCTCATGTTCAACAACATGGGCAGGAGTAAAGCAAGGGTAATTATGCTGGCTGCAAGGTTAGCGATGAAAACATATTCTATTCCCCAGTCGGGGCGGTAAACCAGGCCCAAAACCCCCTGAACCGACGGATAATGCTTCCAGGCATACGGACAGGCTACAATGAAGAACAAGGTCAGTCCTATATTTGTAAAAATATTGATCATTTTCAAAGTCGCAAACCTTGCAGCTTTATTTTGGGAGCGCAGCCTTGCAAACGGGATGGCAACCAGGGCGTCGAGACCGAGGATCCAGGCAAACCAGATAACGTATTTTGCCTGCAGGGGATAATCAATCCATCCTGCAATTGTTCCGGAAAATAAGCTGGCCAGGAAAATGAAAGAAGCCGAAGTGAGCAGTAATGAAATCATTCCGGTACTGAAGACGCTGTCTTTATCCTCTTCTTTTTCGCTGAAACGGAAAAATGCAGTTTCCATCCCATAGGTCAAAACTACCATGAGAAAGGAGGCATAGGAATAAAACACGCTGATAGTACCGTACTCTGCCTTGGAGAATATCCTTGTAAGCAGTATGACCAGGAGGTACTGCAGGAATCGTCCCAGGATTGTAGGGATCCCATAAACTGCAGTTTGTGAGGCAAGGCGCTTGATTGACGACATTCTCCTGGTGACTGGTGACTAGTGACTGGTGACTGGTGACTGATAACTGGTCACTGTTCACTATTCACTGTTCAAGTAAGTGTCCAAAATTAATCATATTTTTGGGCTGATATAGAAACGATGGCAAAATCAAAATATTACGTCGTCTGGAACGGCCGGAAACCCGGGATCTACGAGGGATGGGATAAATGCAAAGAACAGGTGGCCGGGTTTAACGGGGCAAAATACAAAGGGTTCCTTACGAAAGACCTTGCCAAAAGTGCATTCAGCGACGATCCCCGCAAGTATATGGAGAAAGGACTTCAGGTACCGAAGAAGATCATCTGCAGTAATCCCCTGGTAGGTGAACCAGTTGCCGACAGTATTTGCGTCGATGCAGCCTGCAGCGGCAACCCGGGAATACTGGAATATCGTGGTGTTGATACCGCTTCGGGTGCAGAATTGTTCAGAGTGGGTCCATTCCCTGAAGGCACTGTCAACATAGGCGAATTTCTTGCAGTGGTCCACGCCCTGGCTTACCTTAAACAAAGGGATTCAGACTGGCCCGTTTATTCCGATTCCCGAACTGCCATAGCCTGGCTTAAGAAAAGGGCGGTTAATACCAAACTGGAGGTTTCAGATAAAAACCGTGAGCTCTTCAATCTTGTGGAACGCGCCCTGAACTGGCTCAGGAACAATACCTGGAAGAACCCGGTGAAGAAATGGGAAACTGGATACTGGGGCGAGATTCCTGCCGATTTCGGGAGGAAATGAGATGAGCCATAAGTCATGAGCCATGAGGCATGAGTTCGATGTACATTTTAGAGTGTTGGATAAAATGCATCGGGGATGTGCCGGATTTCAGTACCATGCTCATCCGCAATCACTGAAACTATATCAAACCTTACCTCGCCTTTAAATGCCCTGAACTTCACATAGGCATTTGCAGCCCTGATCAGGAGTTTTTGCTTCGCAGGTGTTACCCATTCTTCGGGTTCACCGAAAAAACGGGTGTTGCGGGTTTTAACTTCAACGATTACAAGTATTTCCTTGTCGATGGCAACAATGTCGAGCTCGGCTTTTCCGGCACGAAAATTGCGGGCAAGGATTGTAATCCCCTTTGCCAGCAAGTATTCTGCTGCAAGGTCTTCGCCTTTTTTACCGAGATCGTAAGACTTTGACATTGTTTTAATTATTTGGCCTGGATTCCGTATAACCAGTCATCCCGTTATCCCTTATCCAGCTATCCAGTCATCCAGCTATCCAGTAATCCCGCTAAAACCCCAGCTCCACCTCTTCATCCACGATCAGCTTCACCCTGCGTCCAAGGATCATAGCCACATTTTCAGGACAGTGGCCTGCCGGAAAATCAAAACAAACCGGGTATTTGTATTCTTTAACTGCCTCGAAAATGATCTGACTGGAAGTTTTGCCAAAGGGTATGGTGTTGTCTCTCATTTCATGCATGCTTCCAACGATCAGGCCTTTGAGATCTTTGAGCATCCCGGCTCGCTTCAGGCCCATCATCATGCGGTCAATATGGTAGAGGTATTCATCAACATCTTCAATGAAAAGGATCTTCCCCCTGGTGTCGATCTGGGAATGTGATCCCATAAGACTGTATAAAATCGAGAGATTGCCTCCGGCAAGTATGCCTTCCCCGGCTCCTGTGCGATCGAGAGCGCCAATTCTTTTGGAATAGATGATCTCCTCTCCGTACAAAGCCTTCCTGAGCGTTTCTACAGATGTACTGCCAAGCTGATGCTCCGGCATATTCAGGGGCATGGTGGCATGCAGTGTCTCAATCCCGAAATGACGGTGAATATGTGAATGCAGCACTGTCATATCACTGTATCCTACGATCCACTTCGGATATCTCATGAACTTGGTAAAATCCAGCTTGTCGATGATCCTAACCATGCCGTAACCTCCACGGGCGCAAATAACAGCCCTTATTGAGGCATCATCGAGCATGGTCTGCAAATCCTTCAGCCTCTGGGCATCGCTGCCTGCAAACTGGTTTTCAATGTTGAAAACATAGGATCCCAGGATGACTTCAAGCCCCCATTTCTGGAATAATTTCATAGACGGATGAACTTCGTCGAAGGAAATCGCCCGGGCCGGGGCTACAATCGCGATCCTGTCGCCTCGCTTAAGGTATGGTGGCTGAATCATATGCACAAATGTAAAAAATTGATTCGTATCTTTGCTTCTTGTTTTACTGATTATGGAGAAACCGGAGTATAAACGCTATACTGTAACTTCTGCGCTTCCTTACGCCAACGGGCCGATTCATATTGGCCACCTGGCCGGGGTTTATATTCCTGCCGATATTTTTGTCCGTTTTCTGCGGATGAACGGTGAGGATGTGATCTTCATCGGGGGGTCAGATGAACACGGAGTGCCTATCACAATCAAAGCTTTACAGCAGGGAGTTTCACCCCAGCAAATAGTGGATAAATACCATGGAATTATCAAAAAATCATTTGAGGATTTTGGTATTTCGTTTGATATCTACTCCCGTACTTCCAATCCCATGCATCATGAAACTGCATCGGCATTCTTCAGAAAAATGTATGATGCGGGACAGTTTATCGAAAAGGTCTCACAACAATATTACGACGAAGCCACCGGCCATTTTCTTGCCGACAGGTACATCACCGGGACTTGTCCGAACTGCGGGTTCGAAAAAGCATATGGTGACCAGTGCGAAAAATGCGGTTCATCCCTGAATGCCACCGACCTCATCAACCCGAAATCGGTTCTCAGCGGCAACCAGCCGGTGATGCGCGAAACAAGGCATTGGTTCCTACCCCTCGATAAATACGAACCCTGGCTCAGGGAATGGATACTTGAAGGGCATAAGGATGACTGGAAAACAAATGTTTACGGGCAGTGTAAATCCTGGATAGAACAGGGGCTTCAGCCCCGTGCCGTGACCCGTGACCTCGACTGGGGAGTGAAAGTCCCGGTAGAAGGAGCTGAAGGCAAGGTTTTGTATGTTTGGTTTGATGCTCCTATCGGGTATATTTCAGCCACCCGTGAACTGAGGCCCGATTGGGAAAAATACTGGAAAGACCCTGAAACCAAGCTGGTGCATTTTATAGGGAAAGACAATATCGTATTCCATTGTATTATCTTCCCGGCCATGCTAAAAGCCGAAGGCACATACATCCTCCCCGATAATGTGCCGGCCAATGAGTTTTTGAATCTTGAAGGTGACAAGATCTCGACATCCAGGAATTGGGCAGTCTGGCTTCATGAATACCTTGAAGAATTCCCCGGCAAACAGGATGTGCTGCGCTATGTGCTTACTTCAAATGCCCCCGAGACCAAGGACAATGATTTTACCTGGAAGGATTTCCAGGCCAAGAACAATAGTGAGCTGGTTGCCATTCTCGGGAATTTCGTCAACCGAACCATTGTTTTGACTCATAAATATTTTGACGGAAAGGTTCCCCAACCAGGGGAGTTTACCCTTGCTGATCTTGCAGCTTTTGCTGAAATGAAACTCTTTCCATCCAGGATAGCGACCAGCCTGTATGCTTACCGCTTCCGTGAAGCCCTTGCTGAAATGATGAACCTCGCCAGGCTTGGGAATAAATACCTTACCGATAATGAGCCCTGGAAATTGTATCCGGCCGATAAGGAAAGGGTTGCAACAATTCTTAACGTTTCTCTGCAGATCTGTGCCGAATTGTCTATCGTTGCCGAACCCTTCCTGCCTTTTTCAGCAGCAAAGATCAGGCAAACGCTTAACCTGGGATCCTACTGCTGGAAGGATGCCTTGCTTTGTAACTGGATGGTACCCGGGCAGAAAATAAATCCGCCCGCCTTATTATTTGATAAAATTGACGACGAGATCATTCAAAAACAGGTTCAGAAACTTATGGACACCAAAGCAGCCAATGAAACAGCCCAGGCTGTGACCTCGCTTAAACCGGCGAAACCGGAGATCGTCTATGATGATTTTACTAAAATGGATATACGGGTCGGAACCATCCTGGAAGCTGAAAAAGTTCCCAAAACCGATAAACTTCTTAAGCTTAAAATCGATACCGGCATAGACCAGCGTATTGTAGTTTCGGGCATTGCCGCATATTTCAAACCCGAAGAGATCATTGGCCGGCGGGTGAGTATACTGGTGAACCTTGCACCCCGCAAATTAAAAGGGATCGACTCCCAGGGAATGATACTGATGGCAGAAAATCCTGATGGTACTTTGTTTTTTGTTACTCCGGACGAGGGGACCCAAAACGGAGGCGATATAAAATAAATTTTTATACCTTTGCACCCCCATTGGCCCCGTAGTTCAATGGATAGAACGGAAGTTTCCTAAACTTTAAATATAGGTTCGATTCCTATCGGGGCTACTGAGAAACACCGAAAAGGCCGGCATTTATTCATTGCCGGCCTTTTTTGTATTATTAAGCATATCGTAGTATAACATCAGTGCTAAGAGACTTAATTTCAACATATTGCGATTTTGTATGAATTCGGAGGTCCCGAATCAGCAAGAAAATAATCGATCTTTCATTAAAATTTGGTTTCTTTGAATGGGGAAAGAATTATTAATAATTATTAATTTGGTGCTTTATTTCTTCATCTATTTAAATTTCAGCCAAAAACGAAATCCGGGTAAGTTTAAAAAAAATCGTAGTTTGAACTTAAAAACATCTGTCATGAAAAAAATTTTACTCATTTCCGGCATTCTGATATTTCTTTATGCCTGTTCTTCCGATGTTGCGACTTTTAGCCAGTTGCAGGATCGTAATGGCGTTTTTTACCTTGCCAACAAAGATAAACCCTTCACGGGGGAGGTAGTAGATTACAATAACGGGAAGGTCGCTATGCAAGGAAGAATTGATAAAGGTTTGCGTGAAGGCTTGTGGGTCCTTTATTACCCAAACGGACAAAAGAAAATGGAAGGAAACTACAAAGAAGGAGTCAAAGATGGTACATGGACCTACTATCAAGACAACGGACAGCAGCAGGCTGTTGAAACATATAAATATGGCAAGCTGCTTTCAAGTGAGGGAACCTTAGTTGATTCTGTTAAACCAGCGACTCCAGCGCCAGCAGCAGTTGCCGCAGCAGTTCCGGAAAAGAAAGCTGCCGTGACGCCAAAACCTGCAAAAGCTCATGAAGCCCGCGCCCCGGAAGCAGTTGTGGAAAAAGCGCAGGAACCTGTACCCTGGACAAGATTGAAGGGCGGTGCGATAAAATTCCTTGACGGGGCTCCTTATACCGGGCCGGTGGTGGGTTATCATAAAAACGGGCTGAAGGATTTCGACGGATATTTGACCAACGGGAAAAAAAGCGGGAAGTGGACTTATTATGACAGCAAGGGAAATCCCAAGGTTGATAAATATTATTAGACATCAACTGCCTCTTTGCATATCAGGTTTAACACACCTCCTTGTTTATAAGTTCTCTTATCAAATAAACTTCACAACTGCTTAATGCCGTTATTTTGCAGATGCGATGGAGCAATTCTTTATTCCTGCTGCAGTACTTGGTTCATTTCTTATCCTGGTAGTCCCTGGAAAGTACCGGTATTACTATACTCTCACGCTGATCTTGTTTATCAGTCTTGTAACATCTGTCCCTGCTGCTTTACAATTTATCGGTACTGTGGATATTGCCGGGAATGTTTCAGGCAACCCGCTGTCAGCCTCTCTTTCTTCTTCAACCTGGATATTCAAGGGGGACCTTGGCGAGTTACGTTTTGCCATTGATAAACTCAGTTCATTTTTCATACTGGTCACGAACTTCACCGTTTTTACAGGAATGCTCTACTCGAGGGGCTATCTCAAAGCATATGAAAAAACAAAAAACCCGGCCCAGTTTTCACTTCATTATTTCAGCTATACCTGGCTTCATCTTTCCATGCTGGCAGTCCTTACATTACGCGACGGGCTATCATTCCTTATCGCATGGGAGCTGATGGCCGTTTCATCTTTCATGCTGATATTATTTGAAGCTGAAAAACGGTCCACCCTGAAAACAGCGGTCAATTACCTTGTCCAGATGCATATTGGTTTTATTTTCCTGCTGATTGCATTCCTTATCACTGAAGCCGGCACCGGGAATATGAGCTTCGATGCACTTCCAGCCTGGTTTTCTAATCACAACAATATTGGCCTTTTCCTGCTGTTCTTTGCAGGATTTGGAATTAAAGCAGGGTTTATGCCTTTCCACACCTGGCTCCCCGAAGCGCATCCCGCTGCCCCATCCCATGTTTCGGGGGTGATGTCGGGAGTGATGATCAAAATGGGGATCTATGGCATTTTCCGTGTATTGACGTCAATACAGTCCGACTGGTATACTATTGGCCTGGTCCTGCTCATAGTCTCGGCCGGCACCGGATTGCTTGGTATTTTATTTTCTACAGCCCAGAAAGACATTAAACGGATTCTGGCCTATTCTACAATTGAAAATATCGGGATCATCGGGCTGGGAATGGGCCTTGGATCCATCGGGGTTGCGTTGCATAACCCTGTTCTTACCGTCCTGGGCTTCACCGGCAGCCTGCTCCATGTCCTGAACCATTCACTGTTCAAATCCCTTCTTTTTTATGGATCGGGCTCAGTTTTCAGGGCAACGCATACAAGGAATATTGAAGAACTGGGAGGGCTTGTACATTCGCTTCCGCGCACTGCAGGCTTGTTCCTTTTCGGCTCGGCCGCTATATGCGCCCTTCCTCCCCTGAACGGGTTCATCTCGGAATTTCTTCTTTATGTTGGATTTTTTAAAGGGCTTTCAGCGGGAAACGAATACCTTTCCATCCTCTTCCTGCTGATTATTCTCAGCCTTACACTGATAGGAGGACTGGCAATTTTCAGCTTCTCAAGGGCTTTTGGCATTAGTTTTCTCGGCAACCCCAGAAAGGACATCCATATACAATCAGATACTATTACCCGGGATATGATCTTTCCCCAGTTGCTGATTGCCTTTGTGATACTTGGGATCGGACTTATGCCCCTTGTCTTTATCACTCCCATTGCCGGGCTTGTTGAAACACAGTTCCATCCGGGTGTTCTTCATGCAGGCATATTTCCAGTCGCTGCATTAAATAAAATCAGTCTTTTCGGGCTTATCCTGGTAACTCTTGTAACCGCAATTCTTTTGTTAAGATTACGATTGCTGAAAAACCGGGAAGTAATGTACGGCCCCACCTGGGGCTGCGGGTATACCGAAGGGACCGTAAGGCAGCAATATACCGGGACATCATTTGCCGGGAACCTCTCCGAACTGGCCCAGCCTGTGTTGCAAAACAAGGAGGAATTCAGGGCCATTGCAGCCGATGATATCTTCCCGCACAAACGTTCGATACATATTCAAACCAGCGATATTTTCAGCAAAAGCCTGGGTAAGCTCACCGACCTGTCCTGGCTGGTACTGAAAAAACTGGCCCGGCTTCAAACCGGGAATATCAGGCATTACGTGCTGTATGCTTTTATTTTTATCCTCCTGATCTTTGCTCTTCTTTATCTGAAACTGATATGACAGGAACCCTGCTGGCTATAGTATCTGCAATCTTTTTCCCGGGAATCATTCTCAGGGTGAAAAGCATTGCCAGCGGCCGCAAAGGCCCGGGGATATTGCAGCCTTGGAAGAACATTATCCTTCTGTTCAGGAAAAGCAGCGTATTTAGCACCGCTACCAGTTTCATCTTCAGGCTGGCCCCTGCCGTTTACCTTGCTACCATTTGCTGTGCCCTGATGCTACTGCCTTTCCCCGGCATGTCTTCCGTACTTGGATTTGAAGGCGACTTTATCCTTTTTGCATACCTGCTCGCGCTGGGAAAACTCCTTTTTATTCTCGGGGCACTCGATACCGGAAGCAGCTTCGAAGGGATGGGAGCCAACCGCGAAGCCCTGTATTCCATGCTTACCGAACCTGCATTTTTCATTCTGCTCGGCACCCTGGCATTGCTTTCCGGCCATCTCTCAATGCAGGATATCTTTTCACATTTCCAGTTTGCGGGTGAATTCTCCCTCATCGCAGGCGCCATTGCAATTTACCTCCTGGTGCAGATCGCAATGATCGAGAATAGCCGGATGCCTGTCGATGACCCTAAAACTCATCTCGAACTCACCATGGTCCACGAAGTGATGATCCTCGATTACAGCGGGGTCGACCTTGCCTTCATACAAACAGGTACAAACCTGAAGTTCGTATTATACGGCGGACTGATTGCCAATTTCTTTATGCCGGTGAACTATGACTGGTTTTTAGTGACTGCAGCCATTCACGGTTCACCGTTAACGGTTCACCTGATGGCAACCCTCCTGAATGGTATTATCTTCCTGCTAGTACAGGCCGCATTCGCCGCTGCCATCGGGCTCATGGAATCCTTCCGCGCAAGGAAAAAACTGGCTAAAAATCCGCAGTTCATCGTGACCCTGAGCTCCATCGCCCTGATCGCTTTTATCCTTGTATTACTATTAACCCGCAACCTCATCCGCTGACATGACATCAATGCTCATCATCGTCTTTGCGATCAGCCTGATCTACCTCAGCGTTACCGAGAGGTTCAGGATATATGCAGGACTTGTTGGCCTGCAGGGCTTGCTGCTGTTTGGTTTATCTTTTTTGCAGCTTGACAGGATCACACTGGCAACGGTACTTTTTGTTGCAATTGAAACCCTGCTCTTTAAAGTGATCGTGGTACCTTACCTTTTATTTACCGTGATCCGTAAGACAGGTGTGGCAAGGGTCCACGAAAAAGCATTACCCTCGTTCTATTCGCTGCTATTCGTGACCATGGGGCTGTTGCTTAGTATAGTGGTTTCCTTTTCAATGAATACAACCCCCTATAACCTGCTGTTCTTTATTGTTTCATTCTTTGCCGTATTTACCTGCTCATACTGGGGATCTTTGTGATGCGCCTGAGGCAACAGACCGATGATTTAACGATTTTGAAAGATGATTAGCGTTACAAATATATTCATCCTCTTTTTCGCCATCTCCCTGGTGATCGGATTGATGGTTGGACTTATCCATTCAAAACCTCTGGCACGGGCGCTTACATCATTCTATACCCTTGTTCACATTGGGTTTACGATCTATTGCTGGACACACAGGGGGGAGACCATACTTGATTATTTTACATTCGACACCTTGGGACTGTTACTGCAGTCGGTGCTTTCTGTATTAAGTATTACAACAGTTTACCATGGATTCATTTATGTAAAAAATGATCCGCCAAGAATTTATGCAATTTATCATGCGGCCCTGATTGCCCTGATTGCTTCAATGACGGGAGCTTACCTCGCCAACGGGATGACGACAGTCTGGATCTTCGTGGAAGCTACGACGCTTGCGGTAGCTGCCCTTATCTACCATGACCGTACAGCAATTGCCCTTGAAGCTACCTGGAAATATGTTTTTGTTTGTTCAATTGGTATCGCCCTCGCATATATCGGTATTCTTTTCCTGGGGTTTACAGTGAGAGATGCCCGCCTGCTGCATCTTTCATTTTCTTCAATAACTGAGATTGCCCGCATGGCCAACCCTCTGTATCTTAAGATCGCGTTTGTTTTCGTACTCGTGGGTTACAGTACTAAAATGGGACTCTTTCCAATGCATACTGTGACCGTGGATGCACATACCGTGGCTCCTCCGCCCATCAGCGCTTTTATTTCGACTGCTCTCATGAATGTTGGGTTCCTTGCGATTTTCCGAATTTACGCACTGTTTTCGGCTACACCCATCCTGCCTTTTATGAACCATGTCTTGCTTCTTTCAGGATTCCTCTCACTCCTGATTTCAGCCGGTTACATGCTCAAAGCCAAGCACAACAAGCGTATGCTGGCCTACTCCAGCCTGGAAAATATGGGTATTGTTGCTATTGCGCTTGGGATGGGCGGCATAGGATATTATGCAGCCATACTGCATATCATTCTTCACTCTTTTGCGAAAGCCGGTCTTTTCTACCAGATGGGGCAATCGTACAAAGTCATGGGTACTTACAACCTTGACGAATCGGGAAATTACATGAATCTTTATCCTGCCGGTGCAACTGCCCTTTTGCTCGGACTTCTTTGTATAACCGCCATCCCTCCTTCGGGGATGTTTATTTCGGAACTGCTGCTGTTCAAAGCCATGGTAGCAAACGGGGATTACCTGTACCTGGCCGTGGCCGCCCTTTTGCTTTGCTATGTTCTTTATGCACTGCTTACAAGGGTTTTACATATTGTCTTTTCACAGCCACGCACTGCATCGGGCAAACTTCATGAGAAGGTAAATCCCTGGCAAACAGTTTCACAATTTGTGCTGTTCGGCCTTGTAATTTTTATCTGTTTTTCCCAGCCGGCTTTTTTCAGGGATCTGATCAATGATATTATTCAAAACCTGCCGAAATGATTGAAAAACGTGATGATCGTGTCTGCACTCGTATCTTTACACCGCCGCTACGGTTCCGCTTTGCTGCACCTGATGCGGCTTGTGTAAAATGCTCGTTAATATAATTATCGCTATTCATGCTGATACTTAATACAAACCCCTTTATTGTTCCTCTCGCCGATATCCCTCTCCTCGGTTATCCTGAATTCATGGATAACATAAATTTATTGATGGCGGATGAGGGATGCCACTGCGTTACATATCACGCGGTACCGCTTGGCGCAGCACTCAGGTTCTTCTGCTGCATCGCATCCGACAGTGATCATTTCCTGGTACTGCTTTCACATGAACAGCAATCCTCTCCCATTCCTGTGCTTGATTCTCTAACTGTCTCACATCCTTCATTTCATCTGTATGAACGAGAGATCAGTGAACAATATGGAGTGAAATTCACAGGGCATCCCTGGATGAAACCGGTACGATATCAGATGTCAGATGTCAGATATCAGATATCGGATATCCGATATCCCTTCTTCTCCATCGAAGGCGAAGGCATCCATGAAGTGGGCGTAGGCCCCATCCACGCAGGGATCATCGAACCGGGGTATTTTCGCTTCTGCTGCAATGGGGAGAAAGTCCTGCACCTTGAGATTCAGCTGGGTTTCCAGCACAGGGGAATAGAATCACTATTCCTGCAAAAGCATTCGGGAATACAGCGTGCCGTATTGGCTGAGAGCATTTCAGGCGATACCGCAGTGGGTCACTCAATCGCCCATGCCCAGCTGTTGGAAATCCTTGCAGGAATAACACCTGCTGCAGTCGTGCCAAGCGAACGCATTATTGCGCTCGAGCTTGAACGGATCGCTGTCCACATTGGCGACACGGCAGCACTTTGCACCGATATTGCCTATCAGTTCGGACAGGTTGTGAATGAAGCCCTGCGCACCATCGTTATCAATACAACCCAGTCGTGGTGCGGGAACCGTTTCGGGAAAGGCCTCGTTCGGACAGGTGGAGGCCATTATCCTTTAAGCGGAGGTTTTATTAAAATCCTGCTTTCAAACCTGGAAGAGGTTGAAAAAAGATTCGGGCAGATCACGCATGAGATGTTCACAAACCCCAGCGTCCTCAGTCGTTTTGAAGGTATAGGAAAAATCAATGCACGCCAGGCAGGGATGATAGGTGCTGTTGGAATGGCTGCCAGAAGCAGCGGGGTCAAACGTGATATCAGGTGGTCGCATCCCTTCCAGGCCTTTACCGATTCTGATTATGAGCCCGGAACCCTTCACCAGGGGGATGTCTGGGCCAGGGCCATGCTCAGGAAGCAGGAAGTTGAGAAATCAATTCAGCTGATCAGGGGTCTTCTAAGTATAAATGATTTTGAAAGGGATCCGGCTCAACCTTTATATGAATTCAAACTTCAGCATTCAAGCTTTGCCTTGTCGCTGGCCGAGGGCTGGAGGGGCGAGATAATGCATTCCGCAGTCACAGACCAGGACGGGAAGATCATTCATTACAAGGTAAAAGACCCTTCATTCCATAACTGGATGTCGTTGGCGCTGGCTGTAAGGAACCAGGAAATCTCCGATTTCCCCTTATGTAACAAGAGTTTTAATTTATCGTATTGCGGACATGACCTGTAAAAAATGGCTTTAAGTATTTTCAAAATATTTCATCAGCACGGACGGCAATACGTGAAAGACCTTCGCAAGGCGGTTATTCCCGAAGGGTTCCGCGGCCGGCCCGTGATAAGCAGCGATATTACGCCTGCTGAAGAAAAATCGGCTGAGATTGTCTGCCCCACGGGAGCTATCACTTCAGGGCCTTTCAGCCTTGACCTTGGGAAATGCGAATTCTGTATGGAATGCAGCTTCGCCACTTCAGGGAAGATCCGGTTTACCAACGATCACAGGTTAGCAACAAACAAGAGGGAGCGTCTGATTATAAAAGCCGGGGAAGATAAGCCGATAGGAATCGACAAGGCCCTGGTAAAA
>JAPLDN010000139.1 GCA_026391755.1 Bacteroidota bacterium | reverse complement strand
GCAATCAGCCTGAATCCGGATTTTTCTATCATAGCTAGTATATTTCCTGCCTGCCCTGCCGATATTGCAGAAGGTTTGATCATTGTGAATGTGCGGTTTCCTGACATTTTCCTGAATATTAATTATGACGGCGGCAAAAGTAAGACTATTTTTAAAATTATGTACTTTTGTGGCCTCATTGATGGAAGACTATTTAGAAAATACGGATTTTCATAAGATCCAGGAGGTCCTGGACCGATCCGGCAAAATAATTATCACTACCCATACGAACCCTGACGGTGATGCAATAGGTGCAAGCTTAGCAATGTACCGCTATTTGAATAAAAGGGGATTTTGCGCCAGGGTCATTATTCCGGACCTTTATCCTGAGTTTCTTGCATGGCTGCCCGGTTCCAGGGAAATCATGATTTTTGATCAGGATACTGATGCATGCAAAGCCATGATCAGGGAGTCGGATCTCATTATTTGCGTTGATTTCAATAATTTAAGCAGGCTGAATGAGCTTGGAGGATTCATCAGAAGCTCCGGAACTGCCAAAATCCTCATCGACCATCATTTATATCCTTCAGGGGAGTTTATTTTAAAAATTTCTTTCAGCAAAATATCTTCCACATCCGAAATGATATTTGATTTTATCAGTAAATCAGGTTATAAGCATCTTTTGGACAAAGAGACTGCAGAATGTCTTTATACGGGAATCGCGACAGACACAGGGTCATTTAGTTACGCCTGCAATTACGTGAAAACTTATCTCATTACTGCCGGAGGATCTCAAACGGTTCAATTACAAGGTGGGCGACACTGAAGGGGTGGTCAATTATGCACTTTCGATCAAGGATATCAACCTTGCTGCACTTTTTATGGAAAGAGATGATGAAGTCAAGGTTTCCTTCCGCTCAAAAGGCAACTTCTCTGTTGATCGCCTGGCCCGTGAACATTTTGGAGGGGGAGGGCACTCCAATGCCTCAGGAGCGAACTGCTCCTGGTCCGTCAGGGAGACTGTTGATAAATTCATTGCACTGCTTCCCGGATTCAGGGAACAGCTGAAACATGTTTATAACGACTGAGGATGTTAGCCTGTAATCATCCGCTCTTTTCAGGGGCATGCAAGCTGCTCTTCATTGCTATTACAGCATCCTTTCTCTTATTCCTTCTGACTTCATGCGAACCTGAAACAAGAAGGGCGAAGGCAACAGATCATATCCGGATGATGGATGAAAAACTGCTTAATTACAACCAGCAGGTAGTCAGGACTGAAAATGATGAAATTGAGGATTACATTTCAAGGCATCAATGGAAGATGGTTAAAACATCGACAGGGCTCAGGTATATGGTCTTCAGTAAAGGTCAGGGCGCAAAAATTTCCAAAGGCATGGAAGTACATCTTAAATACAGACTTGCACTTCTCAATGGTAATGAGGTGTATGATTCTGATTCAACAGGTATAAAGGTTATTTATCCAGGAACTTCTGAAGGTGAAACCGGTTTGCAGGAAGCCCTGATGTTTCTCCGGATGGGTGATCGCGCCAGGCTTATTGTCCCTTCTCATCTTGGATATGGTTTAATTGGAGATTTGAAAAAAATCCCTGCAGGCGCAAGCCTTGTTTATGATATTCAAATCCTTGATACGGACAGGGGAAGCCGTTAATAACCTTTGATAAAGTGTTAATAAGTAAGCCTAATTTTATATATCCGGCTGTAGCGGACTTTACTATCTTGTTCAAATATTTATACCAGGGGAAAAAGATAAAATAGTTCAGTTAAGGTGCTGAGAATGATTTTTTTACATATAACCAATTTAATCACTATTTAATTAAGAATAACAATTAGAAACAATTAAAATCAAAAACATGAAAAACAACTTCATTAAATCCTTGGGATTTTTATCACTGCTGGCATTGACGACTTTCGCCTGTTCATCCAAATATGCAGGATATGATAAAACTGCCAATGGCTTGTATTATAAAATTATTAAAGGTTCGAAGGACACCGTAAAACCAAAGATGGGTGACTGGGTGTCTTTGCAGATGAAGTGGCAGTATAAAGACTCTGTAATGTTTGACAGCCGCAAGAACCAGGGCGGTACACCAATCAGGTTTCAGCTGCCCGCTTCTGACTTTAAAGGTGATATTTACGAAGGTTTAAAGCTTTTATCAGCAGGCGACAGCGCCGTGTTTCTGATCAATGCCGATTCTTTGTTTAAGAAAACTTTCCGTCAACCTTCCCGTCCGAAGTTTGTTGATACGAATTCTGTAATTACATTCTACCTTAAGCTTCTCACGGTCGACAATCCTCAGACCCTGATCAAAAAAGAGCAGGCTGACCTTGCAAAATATATCAAGGACAAGAACATTACAACGCAACCTACAACCTCAGGTATCTATTTCCTTGAATCACTTGCAGGAAATGGTATTAAAATTGATACAGGCACGTGGGTCAGCGTTCATTTTAAAGTGTCACTGATCGACGGCAAACAGCTTTTTTCGTCTTACGACAAGGGAGAGCCCATTACGTTTGAGTATGGCAAGCGTTTTGACACACCGGGTGTGGAAGAAGCCATCCACATGATGAAAAAAGGCGGAAAAGCAACGGTTATCGTTCCTTCAAAACTTGCTTTTGGTGAGGCCGGAAGAGGTGCCGTGGTACCTCCTTTCTCAACCATGATTTATGAACTTGAAATTGTCAATGTTCAGACTAAGGCAGATCATGAAAAGACCCTTTCAGAAGAAAAGAAAAAAGCAGACGAAAAATTGAAGAAAAACAAGACTGATGAAGCTGCTAATCTCAGCAAATACCTGAAAGAGAAGAATATTACTGCCAAACCAACAGCAAGCGGGATTTATTACATTGAAAAAGTAAAAGGAACCGGTGCAAAGGCTGCAGCAGGAAAAACTGTTGCAATACTGATCATTCCTTCAACCATGGGATACGGTGAACGCGATATGGGAACAATTCCTCCCTATTCTACATTGGTTTTTGATGTCGAACTTCTCGATGTAAAAAATCCACAACCTGCAACTCCAAAGAAGTAAACTCCGGCAATGAGGAAGTTTCTGCTTGCCATTATAATGTTGACCTGGTTCCTGCCCTCAAAGGGGCAGGAACTTGTGGTCAATTTTACCTATACAACGGTATGTCTTGGAGGAACTACCCAGTTCAAAAGCAGTTGTTCGGTCGATACTACCACACAGCCAAAAGACACTATTATCTCAATTGCCTGGGATCTGCATGGTGACGGAATGTTCCAAGACGGCAACGACACGGTAAACGCAACCATTTATAGTTCCCCTGGTAAGCATAGCGTCGGTTTAAAAGCCATCACGAAAAATGGTATTGCAAAAGCAATTTACAAGCTTGTTCCGGTGAACTTTCTCACTCCTTTATTTTCAACAACTTCAACTTGTATCCAGGAACCTGCAAGATTCACTAACCAGACCCTCATCTATGGAGATAGTGCAGTCGTTCATTATTTATGGAGGTTTGGAGACGGGAGCATGAATTCAACCGCTAAAAACCCAACACATTTCTATCCTGGAGCAGGAACTTACAGGGTAACTATGGTGGCAAGTTTCAATGATACCTGCAAGGATTCAGTATCCCATTCATTAAAGGTGACAGGCAATCCGGTAGTTATTATTGATTATTCCAGGGATACCGTAATGCATAGGGTCGACACACTGATTGCAAGTGTCAGGGGCACATACGACAGTGTCAGGTGGTCCACGAATGAAAAAACATATACTATACTGATCATAAAAGCAGGGTATTATTCAGTGGAAGCATTCAATCAGTCATGTTCAGGCCAGGCAGGATTCAATGTTACGGTTACAGAACCGGGTCCGGAACCTGTTATTGCCAACCTGTTTACACCAAACGGCGATGGCTATAATGACAGGTGGGAAATCCTGAATCTTAGTGACTTTAAGCCTTGCGAAGTCAATGTTTTTAACCGCTATGGAATTGAAGTATTCTCAAGCAGTAATTACAATAACGACTGGGATGGAACATTTAACGGGAAAAAGCTGGAAAACGACACTTACTATTATTTCGTCCGCTGTCATAATCAAATTCTTTATAAAGGAAACGTGAATATCTTAAAATGATCAGATGAAGCCCTGAGCTATGCGCAGATACCGGTTATTGTTGTTTCTTATCTCACTCTTTGCTCTGCGGATTGCCGACGCCCAGCAATACCCGGTTTTGGATGAGTATCGCATAAACCCAGGAATTCTTGCTCCTTCGTTCACCGGCATTTCTTCATTATTCCAGGTATATCTGACTCAGAGAAATGAATGGACCGGCATCCCGGGAGCGCCTGTGACCGGAGCTGTCAATATTGAAGGGACACCATACAAGAATATGGGCCTTGGAACGAACATCGTGCTTAACAAGGCAGGAATAGTCAGATATTTCTCTGTAAATTTAAATTATGCTTATCACCTTCAATTAGCCACAGACCATTTTCTTCATTTCGGTATCAGCCCTGGCTTATACCAAAATTCAATTGACCTTTCAAACCTGATTCTTGTTGATGCGAATGACCCTATGGTCAATAGTTCCGGGAAAGCTACAGAAACCTATGTTAACTGCGGCGCAAGCCTGATGTATTCATTTAAAACTCTTAATGTCTGCGTTGGGTTTCCCTATCTTTTTAATAACAGGTCACTTTATCAGGAAACCCAATATTCCAATTACCTGACTATGGGGACAAACTTCCAGGCCTACGTGAATTACCTTCTTATGTTTGGTAAGGATTGGGGAATGCAGTTTGATATACTTTATCGCAACATGCAGGGCGCTCCCTGGCTTATCGATGCAGGCTTAATGATCAAATACAGGGAAAGCTTCTGGCTTGGCCTCCTGTACCGTAGAGGAAACACAATAGTTGCAAACGCTGGTTTCTGTGTCGCAAATTCTTTCACTTTAGGGTATAACTATGAATTTTCGGGAAGTGCAATGATGGGAAAAAGCAGCGGTACCCATGAAATCACTCTGGGTTATACACTGCAGGGGAAAAAGCAGAAAAAAGCTAATCCTTTAAAGCTTAAAGACTATTGAAATGATAAGAAAAGGAATGCAATACGGTCTTCTGTTGATTATTGCTCTCGCGCTGCTTCTGCCTTCAGCCGGAATCAGCCAGAATACGACAAAGCAGGGAGGTATTGGTTTCAGAATAGACGAAAATCCGCCAATCAGCAAAGTCCATTCCTATGATTCCCTTTTCTCAAAACACGGACAAAAGTTTTCTTTTGCTATCACTTCCTATGTGCTTCCGCTGGTCCCTCAATATGTTGATACGTTGAAGGCGTTATCGCTCAGGGGCATCGAACTCATGGATAACACTCCAACCCATGCCACTCAGTTTTTCAATGTGTTAAATTACCAGGACACAAATCTCTTCAGTAAAAAACCCGGTGTTGATCATATCAAGGGCCAGAAAATCTGTCTTAAATACTCTGCTTTCGATACAACACAGTCTCATGGAGAAGGCTATATTAATGTTTTCGGGAACAAAGTTATCAGCTACGAACCCGGTGAATTTCACGACCTGATTTCACCTTCAGCCTATTTTGCAGTTTATCTCGGTCATCCGGTCGACAGTTTGTGTTTGTTTTATGATGTGCAAGCAGTTAATCCATCCGATCCCGATACACTTTACCTTAGGACAATTTGGGATGAAACCAAAAACTTTGGAGATCATTGGCACTTCAAATACCACAAGATTCAGAATAAGGATGTTGTAATGCACGATTCGGCTGTCAAGATTCTCGGTAAAAGATCGCTTGATATATTTGATTCTTTGCAAATTACCAGGCCATATACCTGGATTCACCCCGATGGTCCGTATCCCTGGATCAGCCCGTTGAAATTACAGGCAAGCCTTGGTGTTAAACTTGGGTTTCGGCAATCCACTTCCTTTATTAATCCTTCCTTATTTTGTTATAACGAGTTCAACCCCGGTAAAAACAAACAGTTTGCAATTAACAGCGAAGCCTTGTCAATGGAAAGTTCAAGCTTCAAATTCAACTCTCATATAATCGCGGAAGCTATTGCCAAACATTATGTTCTTTTTGATTTTGCCAGACTTACAAATTCCTATGGGGGATGGAATGCCTATCTGCACCGCATGGACAGTCTGTTGGTTTGGTGTTCCTCGAACAACATCCCGATCAGGACATACAGCCAGTGGAAAGTATTGCTTTACGACAGTATTGCTCAAAAGGTAGTAAATATCTTTCCAAAACTGGATGTTGATCTTGATCGTAATGGATGGCCGGATGGATTTGATTATGACACCCTGAACATACAAGGAAGATTTGATCCATCGGAAGGAGCTCAGTCCAGTGGCGGGAAATGCTTTAAAATAGAAGGTGGGGGAACAATCTGCAAGGTTACAGCACTTGCCGGACTTGAAAAAAGATCGAACAAGTTCACAGTATATACAAGATGCCTCAGGAACCACCAGAGTAATATCCGGGTTAATGTGAGCTTCCCCGGGTTCAGCCAAACGCAAACCCTTGATATAAAATCAGACTCTACCGTGTGGATGCCTTATTCAAATATTGTAAACGTTCCGGATTCGGCCAATACTGCGAATTTCATTATCACCCATGACACGGCTTATCACGACACAGTGAAGATCAGCGGATTTGACTTTCGTTCTTCGGGTTTCTTAAACAAAGCCCAATATCCACTCCAGAAGGTAACAGCCAATGCGCAATTCCCTTCCATCAACATGAACGCCCTCGTTATTCAGTCAGTTTATGACCCATTAACTATTTCATGGACTTTCAAAGGAAATCATTCCATGAAGTTTTCAGTTGATACAAACGGATTAATGAAAAGCCTTAAACCATATTCTTTCTGGATCGGAAGAGATAGTGTGTTCGCAATCGCCCATAGCCAGGATGGAGCTGTCGATAGCTGCTTTTTCAGGTTCAGGTCAGATAGCATTCCGTCAGCCTGTGCAGGAGGAAGTATTAACATTTCAATACTTGATACCATCTCAGGCTCTGATTATATTGTGTGGACTTCCAGCCCGTATGATTCGACCATGACTGATACTACAATCTATAACCCGACAGTTTCTCCCAAAATAACAACCTTGTACCGGGTTAAGGTTTATAATATCCTTGGGAATATTTTTCGTGACAGCATATCCATAACCAGGCATCCTATTCCGGTGCCGGGACTTTTTAAGGACTCAACAATTTGTAAAGGCGATTCCATTATCCTTCATGCACTCGAGGGAACCCGCTTCCTTTGGAGTACAAGCGATACTACGGCTTCAATAAAAGTCAGTCCTGATTCCCTTACCATGTATACCGTCCACGTCACAACTCAATGGAATTGTTCTGCAGATGATACCACCCTGATCCATGTTGCTCCGCTTCCTGCTGTGAAACTGTCAGGACTAATTCCGCAATATTGTACAAATGATGATTCATGTTATTTGTTGAAAGGCGAACCCGGAGCTCCTCCGGGAATTTATGGAGGAAGTTCAGGTGTAAGAGGAAGCCAGTTCTGCCCTAAATATGCAAGGACCGGGAAAGATACAGTCTGGTATAAGGAGACAAGCCATCAGGGTTGTTCCAATACCGCTACGCAGTATATAACTGTCAATGCCCTTCCGGTAATACCGAAATTACACGACACCAGCTTATGCACCAATATGAGCATATACCTGAACGGGGGACCAGGAGCTGATAATTACTTATGGTCAAACGGAGATACAACCCAGTTCACAGTGATCAATTATAAAGATTATGGCCTGGGGCGGTTCATAGTTGGGGTATATGCAACAAAAGCGGGCTGTGTCTCAAAGGATACAGCTTTAATT
>JAPLDN010000246.1 GCA_026391755.1 Bacteroidota bacterium | reverse complement strand
GAGGGAAGATCCGGACATATACAAATTAAAGGTCCCAGTATTACCTGTGGTTACTATAACAATCCCGGGGCCACAGCCTCAGCTTTTTGCGGAGACTGGTTACGTACGGGTGATATAGGGTTCTTTTTTGAAGGCAGATTGTATATCAGCGGCCGTTATAAAGATATTATTTTCAGGAACGGCCGGCACTATTTTGCCAACGACCTGGAAGAATTGGCCATTACCCTCGAAAACATTAAGCCTGGTAAGGTTTGCTATGGAGCGACATCAGATAAAGAAACCGGTCAGGACAAAGTGATTGCATTCCTGGCCGGGATGCAGGAACAAAAAGCCATTGAAACATTCAGGCAGCTCAGGGCCTTACTGCGTAGTAATTTAGGAATTACTACTGATGAAGTGATCTTTTTAAGATCCAATGAAATCCCAAAAACCTCCAGCGGCAAACTACAGCGGTTTAAATTGATGCAACAATATATCAATGGCGAATTCGATGACCGCACGATAAGGGGGGATAAACTGGATTCACAATAGAAATTTTCTATAACAGGATATCACATCCCCGGAACAGATTTTTTGCCGAATAACTTCATGTAGATCCTGAGCAGGATCAGTGAGTTAAAAAACCACCACTGGCTTACCCTGTAAGGCAGATAGGTGCCAAGAACCATAAGCCCGAAGACCACATAGTTATATACAACCATAGGGCATGATCTGATAAACACCAATAAGCTGAAACTCTTGTTTTTCCTTTCATAACCCAGGCTGTCGGCAAATTTCCCGGCGATCTGGTCAGCCAGCCTGACCTCCTTAGCCGTAAGAACGTTTTGCCAGGTGTTCATCCTCCCCGTATTGACTGGTTTCAGAAGGTTCTCATGGTATTTTTCATAAATATAATCGCCATAGGCATTCACGGTCTCATCCTTCTTTTTATGAAAATCGAATACCGCCGGATCATAGGCAATGCCGAGAAAGTCACAGATAGACCGGAATGTTTGCTCCTGTTCGGTTACGAGATCTTCATAGCGGAAAATATGGTATTTTTCAGGGTAACGACGTTTATATCTGAGAAACCTGCACATATAATATCTCCAGCGGGCAACCTGCAGACTCACCACAGGCGCTTCAACGGCTACATCTTTTTCGGCCAGTTTTTTAATCGAAATGAAATTATCCCTGTAATCCCTGATGATACAAATGAATTTTGCATCAGGGAAGATCCTCCTCAGGCGGGCGGCAGAAATAGAATAAACCGGGTTTTTATCACCTATCCATAAGGTCTCCTTTTTTTCATATACTGAGTAAGCATAATAAATTTAGAGAAGTAAAAAACATGATCAACAAAAGACCTGATAGTAGTTTCATCCCAAACCTTTACTTTTTTAAACCGTTGATACAAGAAAAACAGAATAGGAAACTCAGGAGCAATCCTTACATTCGGATGGGCGTTGAGCAGGGAAGTAAGCAAGGTGGTTCCCGAACGGGGTCTTCCCAGGATGAAAAAGAGAGGGATCTTTCTGAGATCTGCTGTTTCCATGAACTGTTTGTTTGTATGGTCAAAAGCTATTGCCGGGCAAAAGTAAAAGAATTAAAGGTCTCCTCATTCAACATTTTCATAATTTCGCCGTTCCTGAATTGGCTGGTTGTTCACGAAATTGTTAATTTTATCGGTGTTCAATCTGGTGTTACCACTCAGAATATCTCTGTTAAATCATGAAGCAGATTCCATTCAACAAACCACATATATCCAAAGGCTCCCTGATCCATTTGATCCGTGTTGCAATGTCAGGTACGATTGCCGGTAACGGGATTTATACAAAAAAATGTCACCGGTTTTTCGAAGAACGTTTTGGTTTCCGTAAAGTGCTGATGACCACATCCTGTACCGATGCCCTTGAAATGGCTTCTTTGTTATGCCGCATCCAGCCGGGAGATGAAGTCATCATGCCTTCTTTCACCTTCATGTCCACGGCTAATGCATTTCTACTTAGAGGCGCCAAACCTGTTTTTGCCGATACGCTCCGGGATATACCCAATATTGATCCCGGGGAGATAGAAAGGCTAATCACAGACCGCACCAGGGCTATAGTAGTGGTCCATTATGCAGGGATCGCCTGTGAAATGGACCGTATAATGGAAATAGCCAGGCGTTATAATCTATTGGTAGTTGAGGATGCAGCTCATGCTATCGACTCATACTACCGGGGGAAACCTCTTGGAAGTATCGGGCACCTCGGGACTTTTTCCTTCCATGAAACTAAAAATATCATATCAGGTGAAGGGGGATTGCTGATCATCAATGACGAAAATCAGCTGGAAAGGGCTGAAATTATCTGGGAAAAAGGCACTAACCGTGCTGCATTTTACCGGGGCGAAATCGAT
>JAPLDN010000245.1 GCA_026391755.1 Bacteroidota bacterium | reverse complement strand
CAGGCGTGCTCCTTCGACCACTCGGACACCTCTCCCCGGCCAAATGGTGAGAAGGTGAGTTTGTGAGAAGGTGAGTTTTCATCACGATCGTCACGCCATCACGATCATCACGGCTTTGGGAGTGCAAATGTACGGAAAATTCCGATATATCAAACAGTCATCTCGCCCCGAAGGCTGGTTTGAAGCAGTTGCTTCACGGCCTGGGTGGAAAATTTACAGCCTAAGAGGTACATCAGCTTGGTGACGGCCGATTCGGTCGTAATGTCGTATCCGCCGATAACTCCTATCCTGCTTAACTCGGCGCTGGTTTCATACTTGCCCATTTCCACTGTGCCGCCTTTGCATTGGGTCACATTTACAATGATCACATCACGGTCGGCGGCTTCTTTCAAAGCGTCAAGAAACCAGGGGAGGGTGGGGGCGTTCCCGGCTCCGAAAGTCTCAAGTATAACCGCTTTCAGTCCGCAGGTATGGAGGATCGCCTCTACAGCACATTTCGAAATACCCGGGAAGAGTTTCAGGATGGCAATGTTCTCATCCAGTTCTTTCAGTACTTTCAGCCGTTTGAAATTTGGCCTGAGGATGCAATCCCTGTTATACTTGATCTTGACTCCCACTTCGGCCAGCAAAGGATAATTTGCCGAAATAAAAGCCCCGAAATTCTCGGTGTTCAGCTTGGTCGTGCGGTTGCCGCGGAACAGTTTATTCTCAAAGCAGATGCCGACTTCCGGGACAATTGGTGTATCGACCTCCTTGGCAATAGCTATCTCGATCGCATTGATAAAATTCTCACGCCCGTCGGTGCGCACCATACCGATAGGTAATTGTGAACCAGTAAAAATAACGGGTTTGTTCAGGTTTTCGAGCATAAAACTCAGGGCCGATGCGGTGTAAGCCATGGTATCGGAGCCATGCATCACCACGAAGCCGTCGTAATTTTCGTAATTCTCCTCTATCTCAGTTGCGAGTTTCACGTAAAATGAAGGGTTCATGTTCGAGGAATCGAGCAAGGGCTGGAAGGTGTGAAAATCGATGTTGCAGTTGAAATTCTCCAGTACCGGCAGGTACTTGTAAAGATTTTCAAACGAGAGTGGCTTCAATGAGCCTGTCTTCGGGTCCTGCACCATCCCGATGGTGCCGCCTGTGTATATTACGAGTAAACTTGTTTGGCCGATCATATGTCAAAATTTAAAAGCCATGAGCCATGAGCCATGAGCAAGGGATTTGGGGTTTCAATTTATGAAATTTTCACTCATCACTCATCACTCATCACTCATTACTCATCACTCATTACTTACGAATTAATCATGAATAAATTCAATGCATTCCTTGTCGTGACTTCCGCCACTTCTTCCAAAGATACTCCTTTTATTTCAGCAATCTTCCGTGCTATTAACGGAATATACGATGATTCATTGCGCTGTCCGCGATGAGGCACCGGCGGCAGGAAAGGAGCATCAGTCTCCAACAGGAATGATGAAAGGGGCATAGCCGCAACCACATCCGCCAGGCCTGATTTCTTATAAGTTATAACGCCCCCTATCCCAAGGTAAAATCCCATTTGCAACGCTCTTTCAGCCTGGGCGGCATCCCCGCTATAACAATGGAATACCCCTCTTAATCCCTTATCATTCCTGGCTTCCATGATCTGCAAAGTAATCTCCATGGAATTCCGGGTATGGATTGCAACAGGGAGCCCGTATTCAAGCGAGAGATCAAGCTGTGTGTTGAATGCTTCAGTTTGCTCTTTCTTAAAAGTCTTGTCCCAGTAAAGGTCTATGCCAATCTCCCCTACACCATAAAAACGCAGGGATTTATCGGCAAGGTATTTTTTTACAAGCGTGATCTCGTC
>JAPLDN010000392.1 GCA_026391755.1 Bacteroidota bacterium | reverse complement strand
AACAGCCTCCCAAGCAGCAGCCATCACAACCACAAAAGTCAAATCCGCCTAAAAGCCCGGAAGAAGATAAAAATCCCCATAAATTATTTAACCTTTAATTTTATATTGTCAATGGACAGGGTAAACGATGTTAAATTTTCGGTATACGGATTTGGTGAGGATGAAAAATTATCACTGTTTGAAAACAAATTTCCGGAGGAACGCTTCTATAATCGTACGGCCATAATCGATATTGTTCCTTAGAGTAAATTCCCTGATCAATATCATACAATACCTGTAAAAACAGGCTGCCTGGTTCATTTTCCAGGCAGCCTGTTTTTTAATAAAAAGCAATGGTGTGAATCATGTAACTTATATAATTAGTTATGTAACACTTTCCGTAATGAAGGTGCCGACCTTTGTATTGATGTGAAAATTCTTTCACATTTTAAGACAAAACAAAATGAAAAAACAACTACTTAATGTATTGATAGTAGTTATCCTATTTTTAATACCAACTCTTAATTTTGCACAGGCTCCCCCTTTGGGAACAGCTGCAGATTTTGTTCTCTTCAGCTCCGTCGGGGCAGTGTCAAACGTAGGTACTTATAAGTATCTTACACTTCTAACAGGAAATGTAGGCACAAACAGCGGCTCCAGTACTAATTTCGGAAATGTGGACGGTGTGATACATGATGGCGACGGTGCAAGTTTGCTATGTGCAAGTGATTTGCAGCATGCCTATGATGTATTAAGTGCAATGCCAACAGATTCCGGTGTAGGTCTTCTTATTGGAAACGGGACCACCCTTAGGGCCGGTAAATATCTCATGTCAGGAGCAACATGGCTGAATTCAGGTCTGACTCTGGATGCTCAGGGAAATGGTAATGCTGTATTTATTTTAAAAACACCAACCGATGTTGCATACGCATTCACCGCGAACCCAAATTCAAAAATTCATTTAATTAATGGGGCACAAGCATGCAATGTGTTTTGGCTTATCAGCGGGGCTGTGAACATTGGCGCGGGAGCAACCATGAGGGGAACTATTATTGCTCACGGTGCAATTTCTATGGGCGCCCAGGATACGCTTGAAGGAAGAGCGCTTACAGTAAACGGGGCAATAACCGTTTCCAACGGGGCTTTAGGATTTTTGGCATATACCCCGATCGGTTGTGGCAGTCCTATTCTTATTGGTCCCGCAGCTCCTGTATTTGTAGGTTTGGCAAGTTATGAAGTATTTGCTTCTGTCGGGGCTGCAAGTGATTGCGGTACATCGCGTATTATTGGCGATGTCGGAGGTAATACAGTTCCTCCTACAGGATTCAATCCCGATTCCATTTCAGGAACCAATCACTTCAATGACCCCTCTACACAAGCGGCCGCAGCCGATTTGCTTCTTGTCTACGATTATCTCCTGAATCTGTCTTATGATATTAAGTTGTTGGATCCTTCAGAATTTGGGCACAACCTGGTTCTCACACCTCATACCTACCAAATGAACGCATCTGTATCCTTTACAGATACTGTTTACCTGAATGCACAAGGGAATACCGATGCTGTATTTATTATCAAGACGTTTGGTGCCTTTGCATCAAGTGCCAACGCAAATGTGAAATTGATCAACGGAACGCAGGCAAAAAATGTATATTGGTTTTGTACCGGGGCAGTGAGCATAGGTGGCAATTCTAAATTCAAAGGAGCAATTATTGCTCATGACGCGATCACGATGCTCCCGGGGTCCAAACTTGAGGGCAGAGTGTATTCGACCAATGGTGCTTTAACAACCTGCGGAATTAATGCCAGCCTTCCTTCTCCGGTTACTTCGGGACCAGGCAATCAAACAGCATGCGAAGGAAGTTCTGTAAGTTTTTCGGTAAATGCGACAGGAAGCAACCTTACATATCAGTGGAGAAAGGGATTAGCAAATTTAACCAACTCAGGAAATATCTCAGGTGCAACTACTTCCACCCTTAGCTTTAATCCTGTTTCTGTTTCCGATGCTGCTACAAACTATAATGTTGTTATATCGGGCACGAGTATGCCGGCTTTTACTTCCATAAATGTATCTTTAGTGGTCAATCCAAGTCCGGCTCCGATTATAACCGGGAACAATAACCTATGTTCTAATTCAGGTTATTATAACTATACAACTGAAGCAAATCAAACAGGATATACCTGGATTGTTTCTGTAGGAGGTGCAATTACCTGGGGACAAGGCACCAGCCAACTCCAGGTTATATGGAACACTGCAGGCGCCCAGATTGTCACCTTAACCTACAGCAATTCGTTAGGTTGTGTGGCCATAACACCAACTATATTCAGTGTGACTGTTAACTCACCTCCAAATGCTTCCGGAGCCATCACAGGAACAGCTGCCGTTTGCCCGGGGGATTTGGGTGTTACATATTCTGTGTGTAGCATCACCAATGCAGCTACCTATGTTTGGAGTTTACCGGCCGGCGCAAGCATCGTTTCCGGTTTCGGAACAAACTCAATTTCGATTGACTTCGCACTAAATACACCCTCAGGACCAATCACTGTTTATGGAAATAACCTCTGCGGAGAAGGTTCTCCATCTCCTGAATTTAACCTTACGGTCAATCCAATTCCGGCAACCCCGACTATTACAGCTGATGGATATATAATTTCTTCCAGCTCAGCCATTGGAAACCAATGGTATCATGACGGAACATCTCTGCCTGGTGCTAACGGGCAGACCTATACTGCTCCTGTCACTGCTCCCGGATTCTACTGGACCATTGTCACCGAGCTGGGCTGCTCTTCCACTGAGTCTAATCATCTCTACATCCAGGGTGTGGCCATCGATGAAAATTCAAATGGAACGTTTACAATTTATCCCGTTCCAAACAACGGTCACTTTACTGCTTCACTAACTTTTCCGGTTGTGGCATTATTCAACATCACCATCTTTAATGAACTTGGTGTGATGATCTGCCAGAAGAAAGACATCCTGGTCAACGGAACGGTCGATCAGCAGATCGACATACGTCCCGCGCCGTCAGGAGTATATACTGTTGCCTTCACAAACAGCGAAACCAAAGTTATCAGGAAAATCCTGGTAAATAAGTAGAATTCCGCTGAATTATGAAAGAGGCTGTCTTGAGTTATTGAGACAGCCTCTTTCGTATTTAAAAATGTGTGAATGATGTAACTTTATTTTCTAATTGTGTAACGCTTACCGGAACCAGTTGACCGACCTTTGTGTCGTGAAAGTTAAATCACAATTTATAATAAAAAATCACAAAATATGAAAAAGACAAGGTTGAATGCTAAAGCAAAAACATTGCTTTTATTTTCTTTTGCAATTATGATACTGTTCTCATTTGACTCATATGCAACAAAAGTTAGTTTTTTATCTTCACCAATGGTTCCGGCAGCGCGAGGTGATGTAAATGTAAAAATCGACAAAAACAAGAATTACATTATTGAAATTCAAATAGCAGGTTTAGCTGAAGTCAACAGGCTGCAGCCTTCGAAACATGCTTATGTTGTTTGGATACTTACAGACCAGGAAATAACAAAAAATCTTGGGCAAATAGTTAGTATAGCAAGCCAGGGTGAAAAAAAATTAAAAGCATCTTTTGAGGTAATATCCCCGGCTAAACCAATTAAAATATTTATTACCGCCGAAAATGACGGAACTGTTGAAACTCCGGGGGATACTGTTGTATTGACAACAGACAGATTTTTCCTAAAGTGATTCATTTTTCAGTTCAACGGATGTCACACACATAAGGCAGGTGCGCTATTTACTGCCTGATACACAAAATCCCGTTCCGGTTTTCTTTGGACGGGATTTTACTTTTTATGCATAAAATCAGAACTCGAAAAAATTCCATATCAGGGTATTCGAAAAAGAAGAGGACAGCATACGGTTTGGTTCGAAACGTGTGAATCATGTAACTTATATCCATAGTTGTGTAACATTTACATGAATGGCCCGGGTTAACTTTGTTATTCACTTTAAAATCCCAAAATATGCCACTATTCACAATCATCATCGTATTAATTGTCGCAGGTGTCCTGCTATGGCTTGTCAACACCTATATCCCAATGGATCATAAAATCAAAACCATCCTGAATGTAGTGGTTGTGGTTGTAGTAGTCCTTTGGCTTCTCAGGATTTTCGGGCTGTTCACTTATCTGACGAATGTCCATATTTAATAACGTAAAAGTATAACTTATGAATGTCAAAAGAATCTTTGGCGGTTTACTAACCATACTCGGAATAGCAGGACTCATTTATGCTGCAGTCGTATTTGCAACTACCTCAAGCGGTGCACGCAGTATTAAATTGCTTGTGGTTTTCAGCATCCTGGGTATTATTTTCTTTATCGCCGGTATTGGCCTGATTCGCACAACAAAAGACGAATCAAAAACGTGAGTGCCGTCACCAAACCATAGATCACCGCAACCAGGTATGCCAATCTTTATTAAACCTGTATGTCACCAAAAACCTGGATAAAGACCATATTATTAATGGTCCTGCTTTTTACAGGGAAACATAGTATGGCACAGGTGAATGAAGAAGAAATGGCTGCACCTTCTGAACCCATTGACAGTTCGCGTATTGCAGATTATACCAGTCTATTGACAACACGTTTGTTTTTGCTCTTTCAGAATGCCTCCCTGCTCATCAATCCCGCCATCAACCAGACGTCCAATATCGTTTACCGTCCCAATACGAATGTCAGGGTGGGGATAGCAGCGTTCTGGAAGTGGTTTGGCCTGGGTTTATCAATAGACAATCCTATATACAATACCGACCAGGCTGCTTATGGAAAAACAACAACACTTGACCTCCGGGTTAACGCATTTGGCAGGTTTCTTGCAGCGGAATTGTTTCTTCAGGATTATAAAGGGTTTTATATAGTTTCCCCTGAAAAGCCCGACGGAACACATTATATTCTTCCCGACATGAGGACGTTTTCACTTGGTTTTTCCGGGTATTGGATTTATAATGCCCGACGGTTTTCAATCCGTGCTGCTTTTATCCAGAATGAACGTCAGAAAAAGAGTGCAGGCAGTCTTGTAGTCAGGCCTGTATTTCTCTATTACCTGATATCTTCCGACCAGGGAATAATTCCGGAGGAAATAATCAATACATACAATATACCTGCTAAAAACCGGATCACCAGAGGAGAGTTTTATTCACTGGGGTTGTCGCCAGGATATGCGTATACACTTGTATTCCTGAAAAACTTTTATCTCACAGCTGCTGTCTTTCCCGGTGTTGCAGCCCAGTTTGCTTCCTTCAGCAATGAACGAAGCGAATATTACAATTTTGAATTTGCCTTTCAGCTAAGCAGCCGGGTTGCTTTTGGATATAATTCAGATAAATGGTTTCTCGGGGCATCAGTTCAAACAGGGTTCAATGAAGTTCCGGATCAGCTCAGTAATGCGTTGTCCACATATACCCTGGCTCAATTCCGGCTTTGGGGCGGAACGCGGTTCGATATCTTCAGAAAGAAAAAACACAATTCCCCGGCACATTAATTTACCTGATGCGTGAATAATGTAACTCTTTTCTGCAATAGTGTAACACTTTCAAAACGTATTGGAGTCAACTTTGTAGAGTGAATTATCCCCTGTTATTGATATTGTTTTTTCTGCTGCAGTTCAACGCATTTGCCCAGGATAATAACCTGCCTCCCAAACCGCTCGATTCAATTCCAAGGAAGGAACGGACACCTGGTGTAGTCCCTGACCTGGCTTATTTTAAGTCATATCTCACCGATTCACGTGACATAATTTATTTTCCTGTTCGGTGGAACAAGTACCAGTGGATTGCTTTTTCGGGTGTGGTTGCGGTAACCGCTGTATTATTTACGCAGGATGCCAATATTCAGAGGATAGTTGAGAAGAACCAGAATGCAACAATGGACTACGCATCAAAATATGGTTTGGAGCGTTTGGGCAGCGGTCTCTATACTTTGCCTGCGTTGGGAATCCTTTATGGGGTAGGCGCAATAATTAAAAATGATAAGGCAAAGTACACTGCTTTAAAGGGTGTTGAAGCCTACGTAATTGGTTTCATTGCCGACAATTTAATGAAACAGCTTACACAGCGTCACCGGCCATACCAAGATGATCCGCCCAATCCATGGATTTGGGAGGGCCCGTTCAGCCTGACCATTAACAGCTCATTTCCTTCAGGGCATTCAACAAATATATTTGCGGTTGCGACGGTGATTGCAACATCATACAGCAAGACCATCTGGGTCCCGATAGTTTGTTATACCCTGGCGGGACTTACTGCCGCTTCACGCGTCTACCAGAATGATCACTGGTTCTCGGATGTTTTTGTAGGTTCGGCCTTGGGTTATGGTATAGGCAGGCTGATCATGTTCAACCATATAAAAAAGTTAAAAGTCCTGCCAGTAAGCTCTACAGGAACGGGCGTTACGTTTATTTATTCCCTTGATTAAAATCTGGTTTAATTATAATTTCCCCGGCGCTGCCGGTCTTCAAAGTACAGCAGGATAAATATTTTCTGGTCTGTCTGTATTGTATGTATGGCGGGAAGACCACTGATGTACCGGTCATTATAATACAATGAATATTCGCATCCTATACTAAGGTATTTGTAAAGCCTGACTGTAAGTCTTGGTTTTACTATCTGGATGAAATTATTTCCCGGGGCGCCTACATAGGTATGAACCCAGTAAAAATAATATCTGAGTGTAGCTGTCGCATACTTGCCAAGATTAAGGGTTGTTTCGAACTTGGTTTCAAGTCCTCCGCCAAAATTATAATCCCTGACCTGAGAAGTATCAGGACCAAAACTTGTGCTGTTACCCGCAAAGGGGACAAAAGCTATATGGATACTGGTATAAAGATTGCTCGCCTTGCTCATTGGCAGTTTGGAGATCACTCCGCCCCCGAAACCAATGGTACCCAGTTCAAATTTATTATTGTCCCAATAATCGTAATATTGAAAACCTCCGATAAGAAAAGCCATTTTGCCGGCCTGCTTGTTTGTGCCTAATAAAATTCCATAGCCGAGTATGTTATCCAGATATTTTCTTCCCACGCCAAAATTTAAATCCGCACGAAGTTTGAAAAAATCAAAAGGCTTTCGTT
>JAPLDN010000219.1 GCA_026391755.1 Bacteroidota bacterium | reverse complement strand
TACTTCCGCCTACAAATATCAGGTCATCTTCCTTAGCTGCAAGCCTTGCAGCCTGGTAAGCCAGGGGCACACTTTTAAAACTTTTCCCTTTCAGCTTGTATTCAGCGGCCGACAGTTTCAGTGAATCTGCATCCATCCCCCTGGGAATGTCGGCCTTGCAGAAGTAATAAGTTGCTTTTACAGGCAGATGTTTCAGCAAAAGATCAGGATTCTTATCGCTGACTGTGCCAAAAACAAAATGAAGTTTAGTGTAAGGTATGTTTGCTATCTGGGAGATAATTTCCAGTATGCCCGCTTCGTTATGCCCGGTATCGCATATGGTAAGAGGTTTGAGGCTTAAAACATGCCAGCGCCCCTTGAAGCCTGTCCTGACAGCAGAGTATCGTATTCCCTTTTTAATATGTTCTGCGGTAATCTCAAACCCCTGTTTGTTCAGTTCTTCAATGATCCCAAGAAGCGTGACCAGGTTCTTGAGCTGGTAGTCTCCTCCCAGGGGGCAGGGGATCTTCCTGATAAATACCTTATCGTCCCTGTATGCATCCACATTCAGATGAATGGCCTTGCGGCCCCAGTTCCTGATTTTAACAACCGAATAATGATCGGAAGCAAAACTGATCTCCGATTTCATGAGTTTTGCCTGTTTTTTGAACACAGACTCAACTGCCTCCTGCCTTTCACCTATCAGGACCGGAACCCCGGGTTTAATAATACCGGCCTTCTCGTGTGCAATTTTGGGTAAAGTTTCACCCAAAAACTGCATATGATCCAGGCTGATGTTTGTGATGACCGATAACAGGGGTGTAATAATATTTGTGGAATCAAGCCTTCCTCCCATGCCAACTTCAACTATGGCAACATGCACATGCTGTTCCTTGAAATACTGGAAAGCCATTGCCACGGCCAGTTCGAAAAATGAAGGGCTGATCTTCTCAAATTCTTCCATATGCTTTGAGATGAAAGCCGGAACATAGGCTTTGGAAATCTTTTTGCCGTTAACACGGATCCTTTCACGGAAGTCTTTAAGATGGGGCGAGGTATAGAGGCCTGCCCGTATCCCTTTTTGCTGCAATATAGATGCAAGCATATGGGCAACCGAACCTTTCCCGTTGGTCCCGGCAATGTGAATGCATTTAAAATTATTTTGTGGATTCCCCAGCAACCCGCATAAAGCGAGAGTATTGTCAAGGTCTGCTTTGTAAGCAGCAGCTCCAATCCTATGGAACATAGGTAGTTGGGCGTTCATATAATCGATGGCTTCTTTGTAACTCATAGCTCAGTATTTAATAAATAACACACAATCAATTCATTACAGATTGATTATATTCAATCTGAACAAAGATAAAACAATTAAATTCAAAAGTCAATATATTGCCCCAAAAGAACCGTCCTGTGAGGCCCCCGTGACGCTCTTCAGGCAATTAACTTCATTTCTCCAGCGCAGAACCCCAAGAAATGCAAAAATGAGAGCTTCCTTAAAATCTATAGTAAGCTTGTCGGGAATGACAAGTTGTGGTATAATCCTTGACCTGATCCCTGATACCAGGAAGTTATTATGCGCTCCTCCCCCTGTTACCAGCATTTTCTTACTTTCATCTGTCCCGGTTTGCAAGGCAATCTGATCTTCAATGTGAGTATAAAAAGTACTCAAAATATCTTCGGGTCCCAGGCCTGAACTGTTAAGTATGGGCAGGATAATCTCATCAACCCATTCTTTTCCTAAGGATTTAGGACCGGTCTGCCTGTAATAAGGAAGATTATTGAGCACATTCAGAAGGGGAAAATCGACCTTTCCTTTTGCGCCAAGGGCCCCATCCTTGTCATAAGCCTGCCCAAGTTTCCCTGCAAAATGGTTAAGGACTGTATTCACCGGGCAGATATCGAAGGCAAGCCTTTCGCCATTGTGCTCAAAAGAGATATTTGCAAATCCTCCCAAATTAAGGCAGAAATCAAATCCGGAGAAAAGAAGACGGTCTCCTGCAGGTACCAGCGGAGCTCCCTGCCCCCCCAATGCAACATCGCCTGAACGGAAGTCGCAGACAACAGGAAGTCCTGTTTCGGCCTTTATTGCTGCCCCGTTTCCGATTTGGGAGGTAAACCCTTTAACGGGCTGATGAAAAACCGTATGCCCGTGTGAAGCAATAAAATCAGCCTTGATTTTATGTTTCTCAATGAATACCCGGCTTAGTTTTCCAAGCAGGTGGCCGTATAAATGGTCGGTCGCAGCAAATTCAGCCGCAGATGATCCCGGTAAGCCGGTAAGCCTGTTTAGCCATTCTTCAGAATAGGGTATGGTTTCAGCAACAGAAACAGAATAGTTCCAGCGAAGGTTCTCATACCTGAAAATGCAGCAGGCTATATCAAGTCCGTCAAGGGAAGTCCCCGACATTAATCCGATCACTGTATATTCCATCACCTAAAGAATCGCTGCAACAGTTTCAAGTTTCATTCCCCGGCTGCCTTTGAAAAGAACCGTTTTACCTTCAAGACCCTGGTGGCTGAACCAGAGACGAGCCAGTTCGCTGTCGTCAAAACAAAGAAACTCCCTTTTTGTGTTTACCCGGGTAAAGACAGGTCCAACGAGGTAAACTTCGGTAAAAGAGAGTTCTTCAAGAAGCCTGAGGATCTGTATATGCAAGGCATCCGATTCGGCTCCCAGTTCAAGCATATCGCCCAGGATAAGCGCTTTATTATTATAATCAGCCGATGCGAAATACCTGAGGGCCGCTTCCATGCTGCTCGGATTCGCGTTATAAGCATCCATTATCAGCATGTTTTTCCCGGTAGATTTCACCTGGGAACGGTTATTGGAAGGCTCGTAGGATTCAATGGCCAGTTTAATCTCAGTGTCGCCGATCTTGAAATACCGGCCAATACAAGCCGATGCCAGTATATTGACAGCATTATAATCACCGAAAAGTTTAGAGTGTATGGAGAATGTCGTGCCATTTGAGTCGCCGATGCTTACATTAATAAAATCCCTTGAACCCTCAAAGGATCCCCTGAGCCAGGCTGCCTGGCCAAATCCGTAGGTTATCCTTTCAATTCCTTTGGAATGCTGCATAAGCAGACTGTCATCCGCATTCACAAAACACTTCCCGTTCCTTTCGGCCAGGAAACGGTACAGTTCTGTTTTAGTGCTGATAACTCCTTGAAATCCTCCGAACCCCTCAAGATGGGCTTTGCCGATATTGGTAATTATTCCATAGTCGGGAAGTGCGATACTGCATAGGAAATCGATCTCACCCGGATGGTTGGCCCCCATTTCGATTACCGCGATCCGGGTGTCGCTGTCCAGCCTGAGCAGGGTCAATGGAACGCCGATATGGTTATTGAGATTGCCTGCTGTAGAAACGACATTGTATTTTTCTTCGAGAACTTTGCTTGTCAGTTCCTTGGTTGTAGTCTTGCCATTGGTCCCGGTAACGGCGATGACAGGGATCTTAAACTGCCTGCGATGGTGACAGGCAAGGTCCTGCAATGTTTTCAGAACATCCTGAACCAGGATGCATTGAGGGTTGATCCTGGATTCCGGCTCATCGACCACTACCCAGGCGGCTCCTTTTTCAAGAGCTTCCGAGGCAAACCGGTTCCCGTTGAAATGCTCACCTTTGAGGGCGAAAAAGATGCATGACGGACTAAGGTTACGGCTGTCGGTAACTATTTGAGGATGCTGAAGAAAAATGGAATAAATGTCAGTAAAGCTGCTGAACATCGGAAATTATTTTCCCGGGATTGCTCCACCCACGCGGGTCATGGCACAGCGGAAGCCGATCGCATCTGAGGCATCAGTTTCGTCAAGATAACGGCGCATGCCGGGACTCATGTAATAAGCAGGATCTTTCCAGCTGCCACCTTTATAAACACGGGCTTTATCGCTGATGAGTGAACTTACACCATACTGGTACATAAGGTTTGTTCCGGATGTGTCGCGGGTAAATTCTTTCCAGTATTCCGTACTTATATTCGACTGGTAGTCGCCATCGAGGTAATTGATATTATCGGCCTGGCGGTAGTTCTTACGGTTTTTTGCTTCAGCGGTGGTTATATCCCTGTATTTAAGATGGCCAAGACTGTCTTTTTCGGCAAGGAACCCTTCGGCATCCCTCACAGGGGTTGTAAACACATTACCACGGTAAGGACGCATATCCGACATGTCGTTGAATGAAAGGGGACGATAAACGTCGGCAACCCATTCGCTCACGTTACCGGCCATATTATAAAGGCCATAGTCGTTGGGGAAATAGGATCCGCAGGCGGCAGGGATATCGGCGCCGTCGTTGAGGTTGCCGGCAACGCCCATGTAGTCTCCTTTTCCGCGTTTGAAGTTGTCCATAAAAGTGCCGTAGTAGCGTGACTGGTTGGTGCGGACGTAAGCGCCGTTCCAGGGATAATTCTTGTGTTCGACAACTCTTTCATACACTGTGTTCCCGATCAGGCCGAGAGCTGCAAATTCCCATTCGGCTTCGGTCGGCAGGCGGTATTTCGGTAGCATAATGCCATCTTCCATTTTTACCTTCCTGGTGCCTGTCCCGTTAGGGTTGAGGTCGGGCATAGGCTTGTCAACCAGACCTTCATACTGGCCGGCAAGGTAAGCTTCGGTATTGAAGTTGTTTTCATTCTTCTGTGCAGGGTCCATGGCAAGGATGCCTTTGCGGATGAGGAGCATTTCATTTACCCTGTCGCTTCTCCAGGCGCAATAATCGTTAGCCTGCAGCCAGGTTACACCCACAACAGGATAGTTCCTGTAAGCCGGGTGGCGGAAATAATATTCAACCAATGGTTCGTTGTAGGCAAGGCGATCACGCCATACCAGGGTGTCGGGAAGCGCTTTACGGTAAACCCCAGGGTAATCGGCTCCGTAAACACGGCTGAGCCAATACAGGTATTCCAGGTAATCCAGGTTGCGGGTTTCGGTCTGATCCATATAGAAACTTGTGACCGTAACTCGTTTTGGCTGGTTGTTCCATTCGTACAGAACGTCATCCTGGGTCTGGCCCATAGTAAATGTGCCCCCCTCGATGAACACCAGTCCGGGGCCTGTGCCCTGGTCCTGGAAAGAGCGGACTTCAAAGCCTCCGTTCTTGGAGTTGTTATACTCCCATCCTGTACTGCGTGAAACTTCTTTTTTGCAGGCGCCTGTAAGCAGTAAGGCTGCAACGATAGCGCTTACATGAAACCATTTTTGAACTTTCATCCGTGGAAATTTTTTGCAAATATAGTTATATAACTAAAATCTCGGGCATTTTATTGCCCTGATCTTTCTTTTTCTTTCAAAGCATGGGAATTGCCATGAGGCTGAAACCTCGTGAGCCCCGCCCGACACTGAGAATAAGCGTGATACGTTGAGATCATAACTGTATCCTACCCTCAGGTTTTTGTAATGAATCCCGGCCAGGACGATCAAAGCATCGGCATTTTCAAAGTTATGGCGGTACCATAACCCGACTACCAGTGGGTCAAAGGTAAGGTAGGCCCCTAAATTGAGCTGGTGGAAGCTGCCCTGCTGCTGGTAAAGTATATTAGGTGAAATTGAAAACTCCCTTTCCTCATCACCCCCGTATCCCTGTTTTAAATTTATGACAGAACCCGCATGAGCTGTAACCTTCATATTTAACCTGGAGGTGTTGTCGGCATAAAAACCGTTCTTCGGCTGGGTGAGGTGGTCAACAGCTAATCCCCCGTAAACCAGTCCGCCATAATCAAGAAACATCCCGGCCGAAAAATCAGGGGCAATAATGGAAGAATAATCCGGTGCCTTTTCGCTGGTTGGCCTGAATACCTCGCCGCTCCTGGGATCAATCTGGTCCCCGAAGATGAAATTCTCCCACACCATCCGCCTCTGGTAATAAGAACCTCGTATCGCAAGGCTGGCATTCAGCTTTTCGGTGATATTGAACATATAGGCGTATGAAAGGCCTATTGTGGTGGTGTTGAGGCTCCCGCCCCCGGCACGGTCGGCAGTGACCAGCAAGCCTAGTCCGCCGTGTAAAACGCCAAAGTACTGGTCATATGAGAAACTGTAAGTATTATAAGCTTTCCCAAGCCCGGGCCATTGGTTCCGGTAGCTTCCCATTGCCCTGGGACATATCGTGGAACCGCTCAGGGCAGGGTTCAGGTAAAGGGGGTTGGCGTAAAACTGTGAAAACTCAGGGTCCTGGGCAAAAGCAGTCCGCAAGGAAGCAAGAATTAAAATTATCGTAAAAGATACTCTGAACTTCACAATCCCGGTTTTCTGCATAAAGGCTGCAATGACAGCAAAAATAGGAAAAAAAACAGCAATAAGTCCAACTCTTATTTACAATATAAGCTATAATAGAACGTTAAGAATGATAATTTCGTATTCGGATAAATTTTTAGCCTCAGCAAACCTTTAGAGGTTTGCCGCGGTCTTTTATATCAGGCAGTAAAATGCAAAAATGAAACTAAGATTTACATTTCCGGTTTTTTTTATACTATTCCTGGCATCGATTTTTCCCGGTTTTTCAGCAAAGGCAGGGACCCTGAATTCATTTGCGGCCGGCTCTGTGCTTTCAACTGGGAACTGGTACAAATTTTCCATTTCTTCAAGCGGTATTTACAGGCTTACCTACACCGACCTTAAAAATGCCGGTGTGCCGGTTGCATCCATCAACCCTAAAAATATCCGTATCTATGGTAACGGAGGGGGCATGCTGCCCGAATCGAACGACAGTGCAAGGATTGATGACCTTATCGAAAACCCGGTTTTTGTTTCAGGTCAGGACGACGGGGTATTTAATGAAGGAGATTACATATTGTTCTACGGCAGTGGGCCCGACAAATGGAATTACAATAAAACCGACCATCTTTACCACCATGTGAAGAACATCTATTCGGATGTGGCCTGTTACTTCCTGACTTGCGACCTCGGGGAAGGGAAGCGAATTCAGACCCAGGCTTTCATCGGGGCCCCGGCCAACTTGACCTGCACAAATTTTAACGACTATATAGCATATGACAGGGATGATATCAACCTGATCAGTTCGGGCAGGGTATGGTATGACAAAGAAATTTTTGATGTGACCACCTCCAGAAATTATTCTTTTACTTTTCCCAATCTTGACCCCGGTACTCCTGTAACCGTAAGCCTGAACGCAGCTTCACGATCGCTTGGCGTTGCATCCTATTTCAATGTTAATGCCGACGGCAAGTTCCTCATGTCACTTCCCATTGATCCAGTTTCAAATGCGTTTGAGGATTACTATGCCCATGACGGGTTTATCAGCAGTGTGTATGCCACTTCAAGCCAGACCGTAAATCTCAACCTGGTATATAATCCAATGGTTCCGGGAGCTATTGGTTACCTGAATTATTTTGAGCTGAATGCAATGCGGGCTCTTACCATGAACGGAAGCCAGATGAATTTCAGAAATGCGGCATCCTGGGCAAAAAACCGCATCAGTGAATTTCAATTAAGCGGGCAGGGGCAATCCCTGGTCATATGGGATGTTACTACTCCTTACAATGTAAGGAACCTTGAAACCCGCCAAAGCAGTAATGTTTTTTCCATCAGGCTGTTCACCGATTCACTTAGGGAATTCGTGGCTTTTAACGGATCGGGGTTTAATACCCCTGCTTTTTCAGGAACTGTCACCAATCAAAACCTGCACAATATCAGTGATGTAGATTATGTGATGATATCCTATCCCGATTTTACCGACCAGGCCGAAAGGCTTGCCGGGTTCCACAGGGCCTATTCGGGTTTGAATGTTTTTGTTACTACTCCGGGGAATGTATATAACGAGTTTTCGTCGGGGGTTCAGGATATCACTGCCATAAGGGATTTCATGCGTATGCTTTATAAAAGGACTCCATCGGGTCATTCCATAAAATACCTCCTCCTGCTTGGGGATGCTTCCTATGATTATAAAAACCGTATTGAAGGGAATACCAATTTTATTCCTTCCTACCAGTCCCAGGAATCCCTGGACCCGATAAGCTCTTATGTTTCTGATGATTACTACGGATTGCTCCAGGGTGGTCACCTTGCAGATACACTATTTATCGGCATAGGCAGGTTCCCGGTGAGGTCGGTCCAGGATGCCCTCAATGCAGTAGACAAGGTCATACATTATTCCAATAATTCAGATTCAGTCAAGTCTGACTGGAGGAATATGGTCACTTTTGTTGCCGATGACCAGGACAATGGTGGCGGGAATTCCTTTATGGCCGATGCCGACCTCCTTGCAGGGAAGGTAGCCAAAGCTTACAATGTCGACAAGATTTATCTCGATGCCTATACGCAGGTCTCAACACCTGGCGGTGCCCGGTATCCAGAAGTCAATGATGCCATCAACAAGCGGATTGCCAAGGGCACTCTGCTGATCAACTATATAGGGCATGGAGGCGAGCTTGGATGGGCTCACGAAAGGGTGCTGGAAGTACCCGACATCCAGAACTGGACAAATTATAATAAACTTCCCGTTTTCGTCACGGGAACCTGTGAGTTCAGCAGGATGGACGATCCCGCGAGGGTGTCGGCAGGGGAGTATGTTTTCCTTAATCCAAAAGGAGGGGGCATCGCCTTGTTTACAACCACGAGGGCAACATTCGCAGGCGGGAACAGGGATCTCATGCTGAATTTTTACAACCATCTGTTCGAGAAAACAAATGGAGAATACCACCGCATGGGAGACCTTATCAGGCTTTCCAAGACCGATAATGATGCAAATACAAGAAAATTCGTTTTGCGACGGTAACCTGCAAGGCAAACGACCATGTAGCACCTCCCTACACTTTTTATGTCCGTAAAAATGTTGTTTACAGCGGGAAATCAAATGTCACAAACGGCAGGTTCTCTTTTACTTTCATTGTACCCAAGGATATAGATTACCAGTACGGTACAGGCAGGATAAGCTATTATGCCAGCAGCAGTTCAACCGATGCCAACGGCTACGATGAGAACATTATTGTCGGTGGCTATGATAACAACGCCCAGCCCGATACCAGCGGCCCCTCATTGGCTTTGTTCATGAACGACCGCAAGTTTATCAACGGCGGAGTTTGCGATCAGAACCCTGTGTTGCTGGCGGATGTTTTTGATGAATCGGGAATCAATACTGTGGGCAACGGGATAGGCCACGATATCACAGCCGTTCTGGATGCTGATTCCAAGAACCCGATGATCTTAAACGATTATTACGTGACTGACCTGGATACTTATGCCAAAGGCGTGATCCAGTATCCCATGTTCAAACTGGCCGATGGCTCTCATCACCTGGATTTGAAAGTTTGGGATGTATATAATAATTCAAGCGAGGCCGGGATTGATTTTGTTGTGGCCTCCACGGCTTCCTTTGCTCTTGAAGAGGTCATTAACTATCCGAACCCTTTCCATGACAATACTACGTTTTCGTTTCAGACCAACCAGGCCGACAATAATCTCGAAATAGAGGTCAGGATTTATTCGCTATACGGTACCCTTGAGAAGACCTTAAGGACGACAATGTATTCAGGCGGTTACAGGGTCGAGCCTTTCCATTGGGACGGGCGGTCCGACTCGGGGACCCTGCTTGGAGCAGGAACATATGTTTACCGTATCAATGTTGTATTACCCGACGGTTCAACGGCGGCAAAATCAGCAAAACTAATTTTTATCCGTTAGATGCCAGATAAATCCATGAAGATCCATTACCGTCTGCTGTTACTTTTGATTCTTATTCCATGGGTTTTATCTGCCGGGAAACCGGTTTCCACCAACTCTGTGCTGTCGACAGGGAAGTGGTATAAATTTTCGGTAAGCCACAACGGGCTTTTCAGGATAGGTTACCATGACCTGGTAAAAATGGGGATAATCCCGGGTGAAATCAATCCTGCCAATATCAGGATCTATGGTAACGGAAGCGGCATGGTGCCTGAAACGAATAATGCCGTGAGGACCGATGACCTGAGGGAAATTTCCATTCTTGTTCATGACGGGGGAGACGGTAAATTCGATTCAACAGATTATATCATGTTTTATGGAGAAGGACCCGACAGCTGGAAGTTAAATACAAGCACGGGTGTATATACACATTTGAAGAATATTTACTCTGATGTTTCCTGGTATTTTATGACCTTTGATCTTGGATCGGGGCGGAGGGTATCACTCAAGCCCGATGTAAACGGTAACGTCAACTATGTTTCCACCCGATGGACCGACATGGTTGATCATGAACTGGACCTGGTAAATGTAATTAAATCGGGAAAACGCTGGTTAGGCGAAAGTTTCACGAAAAGCAACAGCAGTTACGATTTTGATTATTCGTTCCCGTATATAGACAGCCTTTCACCTTTAAGAATTAAAATCGGGGTGGTCGGGAGATCTGATGTTCCCAGCAAGTTTACTGTTTTCAGGAATTCTATCAGTATTGACAGTGCAAATATTGACCCTGTCACCTTGGACCTGGCCGGGGATTACGCAAGGTCCGGGGATATGGAAATGGACCTTGATCTTGTAAAATCCAGTTTCAGGATAAGCGTTAAATACAATGCCCCTACCGATGCGTCAACCGGCTGGCTTGACTATATTGAGATGCAGTTAGTAAGGAAGCTTTACTGGACGGGACATGAATTTACATTCAGGGATCTCTATTCCGCCGCGCCAGGCAGGTTTACGGAATTCAGGATGAGAAAAGCCAATCCCGGGATTACGATCTGGGACGTGACCCAGATGACCAACATCTCCAGGCTGCAGACGACCCTTACCGACAGCCTTTTAACATTCCATATGCAAACCGATTCGCTCCGCACTTTTTTTGCATTCGACAGCACCGCGTACGATACAGTAAGTTTCGCAGGAACCGTGGCGAACCAGAACCTGCATGCCCTGCAGGCAAGCGAAATGATCATTGTGGTTCCTCCATTATTCGCAGCGGAGGCCAGGAGGCTTGCCGATTTCCATAAGAACCATAACCAGATTGACGCCCTGGTTGTTTCAGTTCCTGAGATTTTCAATGAATTCTCCTGCGGACAACCCGACCCGGGAGGGATCAGGGATTTTATGAAAATGCTTTACGACCGGGGGGCAGCCTCAAACTTTCCGAAATATCTCCTCCTTTTCGGCGACGGTTCATATGATCCCAAGCACAGAACACCAGGCAACGATAATTTCATTCCCACCCTTGAATCCCAGGAATCCTTATCCACCACCGTTTCTTTTGTGAGCGATGATTTCTTCGGTATCATGGGCGATCACGAGGGGTATGATGCTTCGGGGAGCATCGAAATAGGAGTGGGGAGGTTCCCGGTTAACACAGTTGACCAGGCCGGGGTCCTTGTTGATAAGATCATCCATTATAGTGGCAAATCTGATACTTTGAGGGCTGATTGGCGTAATATCATTGCGCTGGCGTGTGATGAGGGTGAAAGGAATTACTTTGTGAACAATTCAGAAGAGATCGCAGGTATCATTGCATCGAAATACCCTGTTATCAATGTAAACAAGATATATTTTGATGCTTATCCAATGGTCAGCATTCCTGCCGGATTTCGATTTCCGGAGGCAAATAAAGCCCTGAATTCTGCTGTTGAGAAAGGCACACTCATTATTAATTATATCGGGCATGGAGGGGAAACGGGCTGGAGCAGCAGGGCTGTACTTACAATGGCCGACATCAACTCCTGGACAAATGCTGAAAAACTGCCCGTCTTCGTGACTGCAACCTGCGAATTCAGCAGGTTTGATAACCCGGAACGCTTTTCGGCGGGGGAAGAGATCATAGTGCGACAGGGCGGAGGGGGAATTGCCATGTTCTCAACCAGCCGCACAACCTTTGCCGGCACCAACCAGTCGCTCGATACCAGTTTCTTCCGTCATATAATGGACAGGAAAGATGGCAGGTACCTAAGCATGGGGGAACTCATCATGTTATCCAAAAACAATAACCAGAATAATTCTTACCTGAGGAATTTCGTATTGCTTGGCGACCCGGCCCAGCAGATCGCATTCCCTGAAGACGATATTATTACAACAAGTATCAACAACCTGCCTTTAGACCCGCCCGATACTGCGTATGGCCTCTCGGCGGTAAATGTTAAAGGCCGGGTACAGGATTTTGCCGGCAACTTCGTAAACGACTTCAACGGGGTACTTACAGCAAAGGTATTTGATAAACCGACTATATACAGCACCCTTGGCAATACTTACGGCCAGTATGGGGGAAGTTATCCGCAGAAATTTAAACTCCAGGACCATCTGATGAACCTGGTCAAAGCAAAGGTGGCAAATGGTGAATTTAATTTTTCATTTGTTGTGCCCAA
>JAPLDN010000162.1 GCA_026391755.1 Bacteroidota bacterium | reverse complement strand
TTTCCCGGGAAGGACTTTATGTCCTTCAAGCAATAAAACAGAACCTTCCCCGTACATCAGCCTGATTATACCGCCAGGGAGGGATAGGAAAACAGGCTGTTTCAGGACTTTCCCAAAAGTCGAACTGAATTCTGCATTGGTAACCGGGTTAGGGCTTACGAGATTTACCGGGCCTTTCAATGCTTCATGTTCAATAATAAACAGGAAAGCGTTTATAAGATCTTTAATATGGATGAATGAGATACATTGGCTGCCTTTACCGATTTTCGCGCCAAGCCCTAAACTGAAAGGAAGGTACATGCTGCTCAGAGCTCCTCCGTTATCACCCAGCACCATTCCCATCCTGGGAATTACAACCCTCACCTCTCCCGTGGCATTGAGCGCTTCCTTTTCCCAATCCCTGCAAACATTTCCCAGAAAACTATCAGAAAAAGAAATACTTTCCTCATCATGTGTGCCGGTATTGTCATAGATATCGGTTCCTGAAACTGAGATCAGGAGCCCGGGTCTGGCTGAACAATCCCTGATGGCGTTAACAATTTTATTTGTGGTATAGATACGGCTGTCGTAAATTTCCTTTTTATAAGCCTCGTTCCATCTTTTTGAGATACTTGCTCCGGCCAGATTGATGACAATATCGCAACCTTCTATTTTTGCTTTCCGGAATTCATCTGCCGGCATGCTGAATGATTCCCTGTTGATTGATTTTATTGTCCAGCCTTTTTCATGACAGGCCCTGGTCAGGGCTTTGCCGATAAACCCGCCTGCACCACTGATGGAAACTATCATATCTTTTTTTTGTAAAGTTACTAAAGAATCGTACTTAATTACCGGCTTAATATTTTAAAGAGAGGTATGTAAACTACTAATAATTATATAAATTTGCTTACCTTTACTATGTATAAACCCATCAAACGGGAAACTGAACAGACTTGATTACATGAACAATAACGAAGCGAACACTAAATTATTCAGCGAATTTCCAGCTATACCTACTTCAGAATGGGAAAACAAGATCATTGCGGATCTTAAAGGAGCTGATTATAATAAAAAGCTTATATGGAATTCAGGGGAAGGAATTCATGTCAAACCATATTATCGTGCAGGGGATCTTGACAGTCTTGGGTACATTGACCAATTGAAAAATGGAAATCCGCAGATATTTAATCACGGAAGCGTTAATGACTGGATGATTTGTCAGGATATCGGTACTGCCGATATTGAGCAGGCCAACCTTCTTGCCATCGATGCTGTGGAGCATGGGGCAGATGCTATAGCCCTGAACGCCCGGGAAATTACCACTCATAAACAAATGGCCTCACTTTTGAGTGGGATCGACCCTTTAAAAACGTGGATATATTTTAATAGTTCAAAGTCGTATCCCCTTACGCTGGAGCTTTTCTTTTATGAGGTAAGCGCCAGGGGATTAAAATCTGAACTTGTCGGAGGAGGAATAAATTTCGACCCTTTATCGTATTTACTTCTTCACGGAGATTTCTATGTGAATTATAACCATAACCTGGAAGAGGCCGAATACCTGCTGAATACCATAAGTAAACGGCTGCCACGATTTAAATCTATTAGCATTAACGGCCAATACTTTCAAAATTCCGGTTCCACTCTTGTCCAGGAACTGGGTTTCAGCCTTGCATCCGCAAATGAATATTTAGCTTCACTTACCGCTAAAGGATTTACAATAGATTCACTGGCTCCGAATTTTTTATTTCATTTTGCCTGTGGTTCAAACTATTTCATGGAAATTGCCAAATTGAGAGCTGCCAGGATATTATGGGCAAAAATTGTTGAGCAATACAGCCCGAAGAATCCTGATTCTTTGAAAATGTTCATTCATTCTTCCACTGCTTCATGGAACAAGACGATTTTCGACCCTTATGTTAACCTTTTAAGAACGACAACCGAAAGTATGTCGGCTGCCCTTGGTCAGGCCGACTCCATTGCGGTTGGACCTTTCGATATGCCATTCAGGCAACCTGATGACTTTTCATCGAGGATAGCCAGGAACCAGCAACTGATTCTCAAAGAAGAATCGTACCTTAACAGGATCAGCGATCCGGCTGCCGGATGTTATTATATTGAAAGCCTGACCGACGGCCTGGCACAGAATGCCTGGGACCTGTTCAGGGAAGTTGAAAGAATGGGGGGGATGATAGAAGCTGTTAAAGCCGGGTTTGTGCAGGATGAAGTTGAAAAGGCATGCCGGCGAAAGGAGTCTGACCTTGAGGAGCGAAAATCTGTTCTTATCGGAACCAACCAGTTTCCTGAATTAAAGGAGATGATGATTGAGAAAGTTCAGGACTATGGCCGCTGTGAGGCAGAGACCAGTTCGGCATATAAAAAGATCCGTCCGCATAGAGTTTCAGCTTCACTGGAGAACCTGAGGTTATCGACCGAGGAATACATCAGCAAAGGTAACCGGAGACCCGAGGTTTTTCTTTTCACTTTTGGGAATCTTGCAATGACAAGGGCAAGAGCAGGCTTTGCAACGAATTTCTTCGGATGCGCAGGCCTGTCTGTTACCGATAATACCGGATTTGAAACAATAGATGAAGGGATAGCAGTTGCCATCGGAAAAAAACCCGATATAGTTGTATTCTGCAGTTCCGACGAAGAATACGAGGAGATTGTTTCCAGGGCCATACCGGGTTTAAAATCTGTACTGCCAGGTCTTATTTTTGTCGTTGCAGGCTATCCGAAAGATACAATTGATGCATTAAAACAGGCCGGAGTGGATGATTTTATTCATATTCGCAGCAACCTGATGGAAAGCCTGAGAAAATTTTGTAAGCAAATAGATATTCCGTTAAAATAAACAATTTTAATTACTGGAATGTTATGGATCAGAACCAGACGATGAACGAGAATAACCCCACACAGGAAAAGAAACTGGCAATTCTTGTTGTAGAAGACAATGCGATCAATCTCAGGCTTATCACCGCTGCTCTTACAAGGGCAGGTCATAAAGTTGATACAGCAACTGATGGGCAGATTGCATTGGATAAGTTCAGGGTAAATTCCTATGATGCTATTCTAATGGATATCATGATGCCGGTTATGGATGGGCTCACTGCAACCAGGGAGATACGGAAAGCTGAGACTGAGAGAAATTCCGTGAAGGATAAAAGGGTAAAGATCATTGCAATAACAGCCAATGCATTTGAAGATGACCGTAATAAATTTTTTGATAGCGGAATGGACTTTTATATGAACAAACCTATCGAGATAGAGGAATTGAACAGGATACTTCAATTATAACAGCATTCATCTCTAAAGAGGAGGGTAAGTGAACAGGAACTACTTTTTAAAGGTTATTATAATTCCTTCGATCACATATTTTGTGATGGTTGGATTATACATCCTGTTTACAAGTTATTCGGAAAGGGAGAGGATCATCACGGAGGTAGACCATCGGCTTGTAATTGCTGCTGCCAATATTAAGCAGGTACTCGATCCTACATTTTTCGACAGGGCAACAGATTCAGGCACTATCAGTCCAGAAGAGCATTTAAAAAATATCCAGGAACTTTCCCGTAATGTCAAAACATCGGGGCTGACTTATCTTTATGCCACTGTTGTGCGCAACGGTAAGGTCATCTTCATCGCTTCAAGTGCTAAAGATGAAGAGTTTTTGAAACATAAATTACCAACATACTGGCAGGCATATCCTGAAGCTACTCCCGAGTTTATTCAAACAATGAATTCAAGCCAGCCAACATTTGAAACGTCGGAGGATCGCTGGGGAAAGTTTGAAAGTGCAATCATGGCCCAGACTTCACCCGGGGGAAACCGTTACCTCGTAGGTGCTGATATGGATATTTCATATATTAATGAACACATACTTTCACGCATTCCTTATGTTTTTATGCGTGCACTTTTCTTCCTGATCATTGTAGGCCCCTTCTTTTACTTCCTGACAAAATACTATAAAAAGAATACTGCTGTGCTTGAAGAGAAGATTCAGGAAAGAAAGCAGGCCGAAAAGCAGCTTGAGGACTATAAAGTCCATCTTGAGGAAATGGTACAGTCAAGGACCGAACAGCTCCAGGAGGAAGTAAGGGAAAGGAAGCTGATGTCGGAGGAGTTGCAGGTTGCCAAAGAAATTGCGGTAAAAGAGAGCCGGGCCAAGTCAATCTTCCTGGCCAATATGAGCCATGAGATCAGAACACCGATGAATGGGGTGATCGGGATGACCAATATTCTCAAGGAAACAGACCTCACTGAGGAACAAAAGGAATACCTTGATATTATTGATATCTCAGGAAACAACCTCCTCTCCATCATTAATGACATTTTAGATTTTTCTAAGATTGAGGCCGGCCAGGTTGAACTTGAGAACATCGCATTTAACCTCAGGTACAATCTTGAAGAAGTGGTAAAAATGCTCCATGTGAGGGCCGAAGGGAAAGGCCTGAAGCTCTTCCTCACCATTTCATCTGATTTGCCTGACCTGATCAAAGGTGATCCTGTAAGGTTGAAACAGATTGTAATGAATCTGGCTAACAATGCCATCAAGTTCACGGAGGAAGGAAGTGTAAGTATCTTAATTGAACCCATCTGGCAGAATGAGGTGCAAATGATGGTAAAGTGCCGTGTTGCAGATACAGGCCTTGGAATATCAGAGAAGGGTCGCGAAAAGCTTTTTAAGGAATTTTCACAAACCGATGTTTCAACCACCAGGAAATACGGTGGAACCGGGCTGGGGCTCAAGATTGCATACGATCTTGTAAGGTTGATGGGAGGTGAGATAAGTGTTGAGAGCGAGGAAGGCAAGGGATCGGTTTTCTGGTTCACTGCTGTATTTGGCAAAATGCTGAAGTCGGAACTTGAAAAACTTGAGCAGGAAAAGCAGAAGGATGACATAAAAAGCATTCCTATCCTGCTGGTTGAAGACAATTATATCAGCCAGAGAGTAGCCAGGACATCTCTTGAAAAAGACGGTTTTACCAACCTGGAAATTGCAGAAAACGGCAGGGTCGCAATTCGTTTGTTTGAAAAGAAAGAATATGAGATCATTCTGATGGATATCAGGATGCCGGTGATGGATGGGCTGGAGGCAACCGAAAAGATTCGTGAGTTGGAACGGCTAAATCCGCAGAGGAAAGCATCTTACATTGTTGCATTTACTGCATACGCAGTTGAAGGAGACAAGGAGCGTTTTCTTGAAGCGGGTATGGATGATTACGTCGCAAAACCATTCCAGCCTGAAGAGTTGGTTAGGGTGATAACCAAATTTGCCGGGAAAAGGGAATACAGGAAGCAAAGAGCTTTAAGTATTTTACTGGCAGAGGATAATAAAATAAACCAGAAAGTTGCAATTAAGACACTTGAAAGCTTCGGGCACAAAGTTGATCTTGCAGAAACCGGTGTCCAGGCCCTTGAAAAATTTAAAAACAACAATTATAATATTATCCTGATGGACGTGGAGATGCCCGAAATGGACGGCCTTGAGGCAACCCAGATGATCAGGAAAATTGAACGGGAGGATGTATTGAAAGGAGTGCCGAAAGGAAGGATTAAGATCGTTGCGCTAACGGCATCAACCACCAAGGAAGACAGGGAAAAGTGTATTGCATCGGGAATGGATGACTACATCAGCAAACCGTTCAGGCAGTCAGAACTTGTACGTGCATTAAATATCTAACCCTGAAGCATATGAAGAATCTGATCCTGTTGATTTTTATTTCTTTCATTTCAATATGTCAGCTATATGCCCAGGATGAACAGGCGCTTAAGGAGGCGGAAGAAGCTGTCAGTGATAAGTCAGCTACACTGAATTTCGGAGCCGATATCCTGAGCCGCTATATCTGGAGGGGGTTTGATTTCGGGAATTCCCCGGCCATTCAGCCAAGTATTTATTTTAGCTGGAGGGGATTGAATATCGGGGCATGGGGATCTTATTCCTTTGCACCATACAGAGCCATGATCAATGATTCAGTTTCGGTGAACATGGGCAATTACACGGAAATGGATATGTATGTTTCCTATACCTTTAAATGGTTCACCCTGATGTTTTTTGATTATTTCGTGCCCAACGGCCTGGATGCAAACTACACAGGGCTCCAGGAGTACCAGTATTTCAATTACGATAAGAAAACAACAGGGCATACATTTGAAGTCTCGCTGACTTTTGCCGGACCCGAGGCCTTTCCTATAAAATTCTATGCAGGTACACTTGTCTACGGTAATGATAAAGCCAAGGATTCCCTGGGGGTATATGGAGATGTTAACAAAAATAATTTCTCAACATACCTGGAATTAGCCTATCCTGTTACCTTACGTAAGATCAAAGTGGATCTGAATTTTTTTGCCGGTGGCACTCCTTTCGGGGGTAGCTGGTATGGCCCTAAAGCAGGTTTTACCAATGTGGGGATCACGGCCAAGAAGTTGATCCCTATATCAAAGAGCTATTGCTTGCCGGTTCAGGCATCATTTATAGCAAACCCGGCTGCCCAAAAGGTTTTTCTTGTCTTCGGGATATCATTTTAACTATATAAACTACACCAACTACAATGAGAATTGATTTTAAGGACATTGATTTCAGATCGGCAATAAAACCTTTGGGGCACCAGAATGCAGGCGGGAAAGAAGTGGCAAAGGAGCCGTGGATAACGGCCGAACAGATCCCTGTCAAAGCCTTTTATACCAGGGAGGATTTAGCCGATATGGAGCATTTGAATTATGCTGCCGGCCTTCCTCCTTTCCTTCGCGGACCTTACTCGACCATGTACGTGATGAGCCCATGGACTATCAGGCAGTATGCCGGGTTTTCAACTGCCGAAGAATCCAACGCTTTCTACCGCAGGAACCTTGCTGCAGGTCAGAAAGGCCTTTCCGTTGCATTTGATCTGGCAACGCATCGCGGGTATGATTCCGATCATCCCAGGGTTGTTGGAGATGTTGGCAAAGCCGGTGTTGCTATCGACAGCATTGAGGATTTGAAGATCCTCTTTGACCAGATCCCCCTGGGTAAGATGTCTGTCTCAATGACCATGAACGGGGCAGTTCTACCTGTCCTGGCGTTTTATATCATCGCTGCTGAAGAACAGGGTGTCCCATTATCGGATCTGAATGGTACAATCCAAAATGATATTTTGAAGGAGTTCATGGTCAGGAACACATATATTTATCCACCGACGCCTT